>JAZOUT010000055.1:0-4113 GCA_045658305.1 Candidatus Aphodosoma sp.
CCACACCCTGCGAGACAGCCAACCAACAACGATTTATTCAGCAGTACAGAAAGACCAAACCTCATAATTCTTAATTATTAATTCTTAATTCATAATCCTTATGAAGTCCCGAACAAAAATTGAGCTCTCCCGCGCAGCGGGTGTGAGTCCAGAGACCTTCCGCCGTTGGCTGAAGACCGACCGTGCTTTCTTGGAAGCCAACGGCATTCGCCCCACGACCAAACTATTCCCGCCTAAGGTGGTGAAGTACCTGTGCGAGAAATATGCCATCGACCTCTAAACCCTAAACTGTAGCGAAGCGTCCTCTAACCAGTAGCGAAGCGTCCACTAAACTCTAAACAGTAGCCCCAACGGGCGTCCACTAAACAAAAAAATGCACTTTTCCGCAAAAAAAGTGCATTTTTTCTCAGCTTATGACAAGTTTTGTCAGTTTAACGCAGTACCTTTGCACCGTTTTTCGAAAAAATCACATGTTTAACTGCTTAAATTTGCGTTTATGGCTACTGTTCAAATGTTACAAATTCCATTTCCAGAGTTTTATCACAAAATAAGTATAACAGAAATACAAGACAAAAATCCAATAGACAGCAACAATTTTTTGGTCAAAAATTTGCATATCCAACGAAAAAACATTACCTTTGCAACCGAATTGGATATGCTAAACGAGATTGTGCAAAATACGGAACGCTTCATAGCTTCTATTCCAAAAGAGCAACGAAGAGAATATGGGCAGTTTTTTACGGCTGCGGAATCGGCTATATATATGGCTGATATGTTCGATTTTGACCTCACTAAAACCGAAATTCATATCCTTGATGCAGGTGCTGGCACAGGTCTCCTAACTGCTGCTGTATTGCAACGACTGATCAAATCAGCGTATCAAGGTCATCTGCATGTTGTTTGTTACGAGACCGATCCCATTGTTTTACCTATCTTGATGAGCAATCTCGATTTAATGAAGACAAAAGCAGATTTTTCGTTTCGGGTTATTGCACAAAACTATCTTACATCACAACCCTTTGAACAATATCCACATACAAACGCCCAACAATTTGACTACATTATAGGTAATCCCCCATATCTCAAATTGTCCAAAAAAGCTCCTGAAGCATTGATGATGCCACAAGTTTGCTATGGATCTCCAAACCTGTATTTCCTATTTTGGGCAATGGGTATTTATAACCTAAAAGAGGATGGTGAGTTAGTGTATATTGTGCCACGTTCATGGACTTCTGGTGCCTATTTTGAGCGGTTCAGAAAATATCTATTTGAGCATTGCACCATTCAAAAAATGCACCTCTTCGTTAGCCGAGACAAGGTTTTCAAACAGGAATCTGTTCTACAGGAAACAATGATTATTAAAGTCAGAAAAACGACTATTACACCACAAAATATCCCTGTATCTTCCTCTGCAACGGCTGATTTCAACGACCTGCAACAATACTATGTTCCATATAATACCATTGTTGCGCCAAATCAATATGTTTTCCTTGTGACAAACCAAGAGGAGGCTGAGGTTTTACAGCGTATGAGTAAACTAACACATACACTACCAAATCTTGACCTCAAAATGAAAACAGGCATCATCGTAAACTTTAGAACGCAGGAAGTGTTGCACAATGAAACACAAGAAGGCGCATATCCACTTTTCTATGCTTCGCACATTCAAAACGGCAGGGTAATATGGCCTGTAGGTAAGCAAGGAGAATATATAGTTACAGACAGAATAGGTTTCCTACAACCCAATGGAAACTATCTCTTGGTCAAACGCTTCACATCCAAAGAAGAAAAAAGGCGATTACAATGTGGCATGTATCGGCAAAAAGACTATCCGCAATATGCGTATATCAGTACCGATAATAAAATCAATTATATAGCTTGTCAATCACTCTGTGTACTGTATGGCATGTATGCCTTATTAGGTTCTACATTGTATGATCAATACTACAGAATACTTAACGGCTCTACGCAAGTCAATTCTACAGAAGTGAATACGATACCTATGCCAGACAGAAAAACCATAGAAGCAATGGGTAATGAATTGATGACCATGCCTATCAATGAAGATAACTGCAATAAAATTGTAAACAAATGGATAAACTAACAAGAATCAAAAAGCTCCTTAATGTTGTAGGTTTGCCAAAGGCACAACAAGCAGATTTGTGTGCTTATGTAATCCTTGCGCTATCCAACATCAAACAACGCACACCATTTGCCAAGGCAACTAACCAATGGATGCGCATCCATGACATCATTGTTTTTACGAATGCAAACTATGATAGAGATTATGCAGAAAACTCTAGAGAAACTTTCCGTAAGCAAGCATTACATCATTTTCGTACAGCCGCTATAGTTGAAGATAATGGTATGGCTACCAACTCCCCAAATTATCGTTGGCGAATAACAGAGGATTTCTTACCAGTATTGCAAGAAATAGGGAAAAGTACCACCGCACAACAAGCATTTGTAGCCAATCATGAAAAACTGATTGACATTTACGCATCTAAAAAACAAATGCAAAAAATGCCAGTACTAATCAATGGTAATCAATTTCAATTCAGTGCAGGAAAACATAACCAATTGCAGAAAGCGATTATTGAGGAGTTTGCACCACGATTTGCGCCGAACTCGCAATGCCTGTATGTGGGTGACACTGCCGAAAAAGATCTCTTAAAAGATGAAGCCAAACTACAAGAATTGGGATTCCAAATCACCTTGCACGACAAAATGCCAGATGTAGTTCTGTATAAGGAAGATTCTAATTGGATATATTTCATTGAAGCAGTAACCTCTGTTGGTCCGATGAACCCTAAGCGCATAACAGAGATTAGTCAAATGACGCCCCATGTTACGGCAGGAAAAATCTTTGTGACGGCATTTCTTGATTTCGCCACATACAAGAAGTTTGCGCAAGATATTGCTTGGGAAACAGAAGTCTGGATAGCAGAAATGCCAGACCACATGATACACCTCAATGGTGACAAATTTCTCGGACCAAGATAAATAATCCCCTCCGAAAGTACTTTATTCTACTTTATTCCACCGCAAACCCACACAAGCCCACAACGCTGTGTGGGTTTGTTGTATCTTTGTACCGTCTTAGAGATAAAGCGGCTATAATCGGTATGCAGGGCGTCCCGCAATTTGTTCTCAGTCTTGCACCCGAAAAAGGAACAACATCTCTTAGGCTATGCGCATACTAACCTTATTCATTAACCTTTCACAAGGCAGACCACTACGTTGTTAGACCGCTACGCTGAGAGACCACTGCGTTGAGAGACCGGGCTGATGCCCTGAGAGACACATCGATCCCTCAGTGAGTGTAACGAACGGTCTGTTTTGCGAATGAATTCACAAAACACTATGTCAAAAATCAAACTGGAAGCCCCTTTCCGTCAGTTTCGTGGTAAGATTTGCAAGCACTCTGACATCATCTACAAAGAGATGTATGGTGAGACTTTTACGTCCCAGATCTGTAACCCTTACACAGGCGATCCAAGTGAAGCACAAATAGCTCAACGCGAGCGTTTTGCACAAGCTAAAGCGAACGTACAAGCACTCTCTAGCGAAGATGTGCAGGCATATAAAGCGGCCTTTGTTAAGCAACGCAAGTACAAGACCTTGCAAGGCTATATGCTGGCACAAGAGATGGCGAAACTATAAGCTTCGCAGACCGCTGCGCTCGCGTTCGACAAGCGGGTCACATTGACCAACGACCCCGTCGTTGTTAGGGTGACCGCTGTCTCCGCTCTCCCCAAAAATCAGCAGATTTCCGGGGACCCCGATGGGTAGAACACTACGGGCTGGGAGACTCTTTGATCCCTCAGCGACGCAGTCGCGGTCTCTAAACTCTAAACACTAATTCATTAATCCCTAACCCCCTCCGACGGTATGGAGGGCCTCCGATTAAATCCTAGCAGTCCCCTGACAGGCGGGAAACCGTCCCACGGCGACAGAGTGAATGTATCGAGCACTATAATGATGATGTAGTCATCAGTCAGCGTGCGAGATGTAATGAACGATGGCGCTAACTAAATCAAAATTGCCAGGCGATTTTGATTTAAGAGGAGGGATGGCGGCCACCCAACGACGATCTTTCGTCGGTCTTGTGGC
>JAZOUT010000056.1:0-3415 GCA_045658305.1 Candidatus Aphodosoma sp.
TCAGGGCAACCTCCGACAAAGCAATTAACTCGGTGGGTAATTTTATTAACGAGACAGCCGGCACAATCAAAGAACTTATCAAATAAACATATCAAAATTTATTAATCTTAACTTAAAAAATTACAATTATGTACAATGAAAAAATTGAAGCCTTAATTAAGGCTGCGCTTGCAGATGGCGAATTGACCGAAAAGGAGAAACAGGTATTATTTAGGAGAGCACAAGAGCAAGGCATTGACCTTGATGAATTTGAAATGGTGCTTGATGCTAGACTTGTAGAGTTGAAGAAATCAGAACAAACCGCAGCTCCTAAATCTAATAAGTTTGGAGATGTAAAAAAGTGTCCAATATGTGGTGCCATTGTTTCAGCCGGTTTAGCCGCATGTAAAGAATGTGGCTATGCTTTTGTGAGTGTAGAGTCAGCATCTTCTATAAAACTTCTATATGAAGAATTAAAAAAAGAAGATAATAAAAGTTATGAGAAAGGTTTTGATATTTTTTCTATATTAGACAGCTCAAGCGGAGAATATGAAATAAAGTTAAAAAAGGCTCAAGCAAAAGCTACAATTATAAGAAATTTTCCTGTACCTAATGCAAAGTCAGATTTGTTGGAACTTCTATCAGGAATACATATGCAAGCGAATCCTAAGGGAAGAAAAGACAACATGTCTTCTTACACGATAGATGCAGCCGAGGACTTAGGATTAGCTTATTGGCATCTTTACACCAAATGTATTTCGATGGCAAAAATATCATTTTCTAAGGATCCTGCATTCCAATTTTTCTTTGAACATTACGAAGGAGTTTTATGGAAATCGAAAAATATATTGGTAAGATTATTCTCTAAACGAAAGTAAGTGACCCATGAATAATATTGAAGAGTATGCTTCTGTGCTCTCGATTTATAAAGAGCGAAAACAGATAGGCTTATTGAGCGAACTTAAAATATGTAAACTTGTATCAAATGTTAATAAGTTCTCTGATAAAGAAAGGGCTGAAATAGCCTTGATGGGTAGTCATCAATGGCACTTAAATATAGATACAAGGTGTATGGCGAGAGATTTAGCCATAGAAAAACTTGCCAAAAGCCATCTTTGGAATAATCAATATTCGACTTTTGAAAAGCTATACGACGATGTGTGTAAAGTGTTAAACAGAGTGCCATACATTCGTTTTATTACAAAATACGATGTTGCAAAACGCATTGGTGTTATGATTAAGCCAGAAATAACACCTATAAGTTATGTTTATTTACATGCTGGAGCTCTTGATGGAGCAGAAAGACTTTTGAACACGCATATAGGTCAAGACCAAATAAGAATGGATAGCCAAGTGTTTGCAAAGTATTTTGGAGATTTATCGCCTCTTTTTGTGGAAGACCTTTTGTGTACAATGAAAAATTATTTTGCAAACGGAAATATTGTTTATCCTCAAAGCGACAAAAAATCAAGTGGTTGTCATAAATTATACTGTTCGAAAGAACTTAAAGAAAAAATAAATAAAAAGTTGAATTGCAAGTCAAAATAAACTATGGGACTATTTAGTAGAAAAGAGGGCGGACTAATGGATGTAATCCGCTGTGATGAACAAGAGTATTTGGTGTGGAAATGGCGACCATCGGGAGAGGTCAATTCGACCAAACGAGAGAATGCCATTCGCTATGGTAGTTCACTGCGAGTGAAAGATGGCGAGGTGGCAGTATTTGTCTATAAAAAAGAGGGCGGAGAGGTTATGGATTTTATTGTAGGACCTCACGACCAAAAAATAGAGACCGCAAACTTCCCAATCTTGGCAAGTATCGTAGGTGCTGCGTGGGGTGGAAATTCACCTTTCCAAGCAGAGGTCTATTTTATCAACTTGCAGGGCAATAATCAGATACGCTTTGCTGTGCCATATTTCGATGTGGCAGACCCTCGCTTCCCCGACTTCACAGTACCTATGGCAGTACGAGGAACGATTACTTTTAACTTGACCGACTACAAGCAGTTTATCAAGTTAAATCGTTTGATTGATTTCGATTTAGATGCATTAGGGCAACAAATAAAGGGTGCTGTCACAAAATTTACCAAGAATTTTGTGATAAACTGCCCGCTCGACAACAATATCCCTGTATTGCAGTTGGAGCGTAAAGTTGTGGAGATTAGCGATTTGATACAAGCCCGACTTGCTCCTATCTTTGCAGATGACTTCGGTGTCAATCTTAAACGATTTGATATTTCTGCAATCGAGATAGACAAAGATAGTGAAAACTATGCGGAGTTTGTACATCTTACAAAGGAGCAACAGGCTCGTCGTGCCGAGATTGATACAGAGCAGTATGAGCGAGTATCGAAACTCTCTGCCGAGTCGCAGTTCATACAGGCACACGCCATCAATCAGCAGGCCGATGTTCTCAAAACCGCTGCCCATAGTATGGGGCAAATGGGCGGTATGGACCTCGGAGGCGGAGGTGGTATGAACCCTGCCGGAATAATGATGGGAATGGCTATGGGTGGCGCTATGGGTTCACAAATGGCTGGAATGATGAATGGCTTTGGACAGCAGGCACAACCACAGCAACCACAGCAGGCACCGCCAATGCCAGGTGGCTCACCTGTTCCACCACCAATGCCAAGTGCGGTACAATATATGGTTGCAATCAATGGTCAGCAGTATGGACCATACAATATGCAGCAGATGCAACAAATGGCACAAAGCGGACAAATAAATGCGCAAGTGCTTGTTTGGGCGCAGGGTATGCCTCAATGGATAGCAGCAGGCAGTGTGCCGGAGTTGGCGCAACTTTTTGGTGCTACACCTCCACCGATGCCTCCAACCCTATAATAATGTCTAATTTAAGGAGATAAAATTATGAAGTTCGATTTTATAAAGAGTCTTATCGCTCTTGGAATAAGTGCTTTAATTGCTTATGGTTTTTATACTATATGCGACTATGATGGATTGCGTTGGTTGCTAACCATAGCATCAGGTGTAATACTCGCTATATTGGGAGTGTTTGCGGTAGGCGTAACTCCAAAGGCAGAACGAACAGCGGTTGTAATGCAGATATTTTCGGCTGTGGTGTTTGCTGTTATGACGGTTATGAATTTTGTATTTTCGTTTTTCGATTTTAACAAGCCATTGTTTATTATCCTTAACGGTATTTGTTTGTTGCTCTACGCTTTAATCGCTGTGTCGATTTACAGAAAGCAACAATAAATAAAACTTTTCTTATCTTCACCCACGAGTTTAAGGCTCGTGGGTATTTTTTGTGCTTTTTGGTTAAACATACGCCATTTTTTGATCTTTCTGGTTAAACATACATCGCTTAATGCTATTTTATCGAAACTTTTACGATTTCCGTCTATTGAAATTTACCTCCATAAATCAACATCAACAAACAAGCCTGCCTAACTTTTTCTTGTTAGACAGGCTC
>JAZOUT010000057.1:0-1904 GCA_045658305.1 Candidatus Aphodosoma sp.
AAGATGCGTATGCATTACATAAAAATTCTACCAGGAGACAGAGTAAGACTCGAAATGTCGCCTTATGATCTGACAAAAGGACGTATAACATTCAGATATAAATAATTTTTTTTTCTTAAAAAAAAGTCTTATCTTTGCACCCGCAAAAAATAAAGATAAGTTTAATTGACTTTAGAGAAATAAAAAGATAATAAAAATAATATGAAAGTCAGAGCATCAATCAAGAAGAGATCAGACGATTGCAAAATTGTGCGTCGTAAAGGTAAATTGTATGTAATTAACAAAAAGAACCCTAAAGAAAAACAACGTCAGGGTTAATAACAAAAGTAAAACAGTAAAATTATGGCAAGAATCGCTGGTGTTGATATACCTAACAACAAACAAGGTCAAATATCTTTAACCTATATTTATGGTATTGGACGTTCACTTGCAAAAGAAATCCTTGCAAAAGCAGGTGTTGATCCAGAGAAGAAAGTTCAAGATTGGAATGACGATGAACAAAACGTAATTCGTACAATCATCGGTGACCAATATAAAGTAGAAGGTGAACTTCGTAGTGAAATCCAAATCAATATCAAACGTTTAATGGATATTGGTTGTTACAGAGGAGTCCGTCATCGTGCTGGATTACCTTTGCGTGGACAAAGTACAAAAAACAATGCACGTACTCGTAAGGGACGTAAGAAAACTGTTGCTAATAAAAAGAAAGCCACTAAGTAATAAATAACTTATTGGTTGGATCATAAAAAACCATTAAAAACATTAATTTAAAAATGGCAAAAAACACAAAAGTCGTTAAGAAACGTGTTGTTAAGATTGAAGCTGTTGGAAAAGCATTTATTAAAGCTTCTTTCAATAACACCATTATTTCGTTGACAAACAATGAAGGACAAGTCATTTCTTGGGCATCAGCCGGAAAAATGGGTTTCAAAGGTTCAAAAAAGAACACTCCATATGCAGCTCAAATGGCAGCCGAAGATTGCTCTAAAACAGCATATGACTTGGGATTACGTAAAGTAAAAGTATTTGTAAAAGGACCAGGTTCAGGACGTGAATCAGCTATTCGTTCAATCAATGCTTCTGGTATTGAAGTAACAGAAATCGTTGACGTTACTCCATTGCCACACAATGGTTGCCGTCCACCTAAACGTAGAAGAGTGTAATTTTTATAAAAATTTTAAAAATTAAGAGTTATGGCAAGATATACAGGTCCTAAAACAAAAATTGCACGTAAATTTGGTGAACCAATCTACGGTGCTGACAAAAATTACGAAAAAAGAAATTATCCTCCAGGACAACATGGTGCAGCTAAGAGAAGAAAAAAAGTCTCTGAATATGGTGTGCAGTTGATGGAGAAACAAAAAGCAAAATACACTTATGGTATCTTAGAACGTCAGTTCAGAAACTTATTCGAAAAAGCAAATAAGAAAAAAGGTATCACAGGTGAAATTTTACTTCAACTTATTGAATCACGTTTAGATAACTTAGTTTATCGTTTTGGTATCGCTCCAACACGTGCAGCTGCACGTCAATTGGTAAGCCACCGTCATATTACAGTCAATGGTAAGCTTGTTAACATTCCTTCATACCTCGTGAAGGTTGGTGACATCATCGCAGTACGTGAAAAATCCAAGAGCTTGGAAGTCATTACTAATTCAGTGGATGGTCGTTCAAACCGCTATCCATGGTTAGAATGGGATTCAGATAAACTTTGCGGTAAGTTCATGACTTATCCAAACCGTGAAGATATTCCTGAAACCATCAATGAACAACTTATCGTTGAGTTGTATTCTAAATAATCGAATATAAACTGATATTATGGCAATATTAGCATTTCAAAGACCCGATAAGGTTATAATGGTAGAATCGACAGACAAACATGGTGTCTTCGAATTTCGCCCACT
>JAZOUT010000058.1:0-11362 GCA_045658305.1 Candidatus Aphodosoma sp.
AGGCGACTTCTCATGCAAAATCAAAGGCAATTTCCGCATCAAAGGCATCAAGGCCACCAACCCTATCACTGTGGGCGACCGCGTTGAGTTCGACCCCGAATCGGGCTATATCACCGACCTCCACGACCGCCGCAACTACATCGTGCGCAAACCTACAAATCTCTCAAAACAACTCCACGTCATTGCCGCTAACCTTGACCAATGCGTGCTTGTTGTAACTATTGCCAACCCTACCACTGCCACTACTTTCATCGACCGTTTCCTTGCTACTGCCGAGGCTTATAACATACCTACCACTATAGTTTTCAATAAAATAGACCTCCTCGACGACGACCAACTCGACTACCTCAAGGCTATGGACTATCTCTATCGTTCAATTGGTTATAACACGCTACAAATTTCTGCCACTCAAGACGTTGGCATCGACCGTCTCAACGAGCTCCTCAAGGGCAAAATCACTCTCCTCTCAGGCAACTCTGGCGTTGGCAAAAGCACTATTATCAACCAAATAGTACCCGATTCGCATGCTCGCACAGCTCAAATATCTGACTATCACCACAAAGGTATGCACACCACCACTTTTAGCGAGATGTATGCCATCGACAAAGAGTCGTACCTCATCGACACCCCAGGCATCAAAGGTTTCGGCATGGTAGATATGGAGCTCGACGAGATTTCGCACTACTTCCCTGAGATTTTCCGCATCTCCAAAGAGTGTCGTTTCGGCAACTGCTCTCACACCCACGAGCCAGGTTGCGCCGTCCTCGAAGCCCTCGACCAACACCTCATAGCCCAAAGCCGCTACCAAAGCTACCTCTCTATCCGCGAAGACATCACCGAAGGAAAATATAGGTAAGAATTAAAAATTAAAAATTAAAACTAAGAATTATTATACTAATACAAACATTACCTAAAAAAAAACAAAAAAAAAACAATAAATATTTTGTCCGAATGGCTCCGTGCATTGCCTTAAGAACGCACGTGAACGCCGAATGGCTCCGTGCATTGCGTAAAAAGCGTCAAGAAAAATTGATATAAATTCGTTAACGACGATTTCTGGCGAGGTTACACCAACTAAGAACAAGGCACAACATTCATGAGCAATCACCACAATTGTGAAGAAGCAGTCCGATTGCCCGAGTTTAAATCGGAGTAGAATTTATATTAATTTTTTAGCTTTTTAAGCACAGCACAAGACTTTTGGTTACTTTTGGTCACAAAAGTAACAAATAAACATTAAGCAAAAATCACGAAGTAATTTTGCGCAATCACAAAAGTAACAAATAAAAAAATGATACACAAACTAAAAATACTAATCCTACTCATACTAATTTCAAGCACAATCAGTGCGCAGAAATTCATATACGACGTAGACTTTCTCACCTTTTTTGACAACCGAGAAAGCCACATCCCATCATACCGCTCACAAACCCTATTCGGCACACGCCTATCACCCGAAATTGGCGTTGAATTCAACGATTCTGTCTATGGCAACCACCAACTCATCGCTGGCGTATCATACATCCAACCCTTCGGCTCTACTTGGCGCGACATTCGCCTCAACCCCACTATCTACTACCGCTATCGCCAGCATGGCTTCAACCTCTCTTTTGGTTTCATCCCTTGGCGCAACATCCGCACCTCCCTACCCGACTATCTCCGCAGCGACTCGCTCACCTATTTCTCGCCTAACATACAAGGCGTACATTTCGGTTACACCTCACGCCACGGATTTGCCGAATTCATCGCTGATTGGCGCGGTATGCAATCTCGAGAAACTCGCGAAGCCTTCCGCCTCCTCCTCACTGGCGAGTATCACAACCAATGGTTCTTTGCCGGAGGCAATGCCCAACTCAACCACCTTGCTAGCCGCTTCAAAGCCTACGATGGCGTGTGCGACGACATCACAGCCCAACCATTCATCGGTGTCAACTTCTCGCAACTCACCCCACTCGACACCCTCGCACTTCGCACAAGTTATATATTCAGCTATCAACGCGACCGCAAACACAATCAACTATTTATCAACCACGGTTTTCTTGCCGAATTGTCGATAAAATGGCGCTTTTTGGAGGCAGAAAACACCATCTACATCGGCAATCCACTCATGCCACTCTACCCACAATATGGCGCACTCCTCAACCAAGGCGAATCATTTTATCAACATTCTACATACAATAAAACCCAATTTTCCGTTTATATATTGCAATGCCCCTTCGCCACCATCCGTTTCAATTGGAATCTTCACTACATACCAAACCATCCCCTCACCCACCAACAACTACTCACAGCCCACTTCAACCTCAACAACTTAACAGGAAATAATAAAAACAAAAAACTAATAGCAAATCTTGCTACTAACTACTAAAATTATGAAATCCCGCATTTGGTTAATAATATTCGCTGCCATAATCATCGGCATATCAATCATCTTCACCAACCACCTTGCAGGCGCAATCGCAAAAGAAGAACATCGCAAAATGGAGACTTGGGCAGAGGCTACTCGCCTACTTCTCAACGATGAATATTCCGATTTTATCTTCAATATCATCGAACAAAACGAAAATATCCCAGTCATCATAGTCGATGATCGCGACCGCTACATCTCTGCCCGCAATTTCAACGAGCCCAAAATCAATGTCGAACAATACTACGAAAAACAGATTCAACGCCTCAAAAGCGTCAATCCCCCAATCGAAATCAAACTCGACGAAACCACAAGCCAATATATCTACTACGACAACTCCAACCTACTCACCATGTTGGAGTATTTCCCTTACATCCAGCTCTCCATCATTGCCCTATTCCTCATGCTCGTTATATGGGCAATATCAACCGACAAACGCGCTGCACAAGACAAACTCTGGGCTGGTCTTTCTAAAGAAACAGCACACCAACTCGGCACCCCTATCTCATCACTAATGGCTTGGAACGAAATCCTCAAAACCAAAATAGGCGAAACCGACATGATTGTCTCCGAAATAGAAAAAGACATCAATCGCCTACACACCATCACCGAACGTTTCTCCAAAATAGGTTCTATACCCGAACTATCAAAGCAAAACATAAGCAAAATTACCGAACAAGCAGTAAATTACATGCTAAATCGCACCTCTAAAAAAATCACATACTCCGTAGAAGATACCTCAACCGAACACATCTGCCTCATCTCTACACCACTATTCGAATGGGTTATAGAAAACCTTTGTAAAAATGCCATTGATGCTATGGAGGGCAAAGAAGGTACAATTGATTTCGAACTATTCAATCAAGAAGACACCCTCATAATCGAAATCACCGACTCGGGTCGTGGCATCGAACGCAACAAATTCAAATCTATCTTCGAACCAGGCTATACCACAAAACAACGCGGATGGGGACTCGGACTCTCACTCGCCAAACGCATCATCGAAGAATACCACGACGGCAAAATCTTCGTCAAAAGCTCCGAGCTCGGTCTCGGCACCACCTTTCGCATCGAACTCCCAACCATAGGACTTGAGAGTTGATAATCAACCACATAAACAAACCACACAAAATAATCACAACAAAGCTTTGCTATATCAATTATTTTTTGTAACTTTGCACCGCTTTTTATAACATGGACAAACTATCGCAATATACACTCCAATTAAAGACTCTTTCGGTCGGAAATCACCATTATGAATTTGATTTAGACAATCAATTCTTCACTGATGTAGAAGGTCCAGAGATTCATGCAGGGGAAGTTAAAGCCGCAATAGAAGTCAACAAAACATCGCTCAATATCGAACTCAACATCACGCTCCAAGGCAAAGTTGAAACCACTTGCGATCGTTGTCTCGATGCTCTTTGGGTAGATATCGACGTAGAAGAATCATTATACATCAAATTCGGAAAATCTTATAGCGAAGAGAGCGACGACTTAATCATCATTCCAGAGGACGAAGGAACTTTCAATATCGCTTGGACATTATACGAATTTTGCGCACTTGCAATTCCGATTTGCCACTCGCATCCCGATGGCGAATGCAATGCCGAAATGATGAATATTCTCAACCAACATAGTGTACGTGAAATCGACGACGAAGATGGTAGCGATGATGATATAAAAACAACAGAGAATCACGAGGTTGACCCACGATGGGCTGCCTTGAAAGATATTTTTAATAACTAAACATTTTTAAGTTAAAACGAAATGGCACATCCAAAACGTAAACATTCGAAACAACGTACAGCAAAACGTCGTACACACGACAAAGCTGTAGCTCCTACACTTGCCGTTTGCTCAAACTGTGGTGCAATGCACATCTACCACACAGTATGCCCTGAATGCGGTTACTATCGTGGTAAATTAGCAATCGAAAAAAACGCTTAATCGTTTCGAATTAAAACAGTACAAAAGAGGGTCACTCAATCGAGTAACCCTCTTTCTTTTTGCATATCAATTATAAAATTAAGAGCATAGATCAAATATAATTGTTAATTAATTTTAAATTAACATATATAAAATAGTTGATATCCTATAATAAATTGAGTAAATATAAATTACAAAAATGGAGTGGACAAAAATAGCCTACCCCATTTTTTGTATAAAATACCGAAAGATTATCAATATGCTCGTGCAAATAATACGCGACGAGCAGATGGTTTACCAGTCACCATACACACACCTGGAGTAGCATCGCCATCCAAAGGTATACAACGGATTGTTGCTTTTGTTTCTTGCTTGATGAGTTCTTCTGTTTCAGGAGTACCATCCCAGTGAGCAGAGATAAAACCGCCCTTTTCAATTTCAACTTTGAACTCTTCGTATGAATTTACTTCGCGAGTTACAGAAGCACGATAATCCAATGCTTTTTGGAAGATATTTGATTGAATATCTGCCAAAAGGTCTTTGATATAACTTGCAACACCTTCGTAAGCAACTGATGATTTTTCAAGTTTATCGCGACGCATGATTTCAACCATGCCATTTTCGAGGTCGCGAGCACCAAGAGTTACACGCACTGGCACACCTTTCAATTCATACTCAGCAAATTTCCAACCTGGTTTTTTGTTATCGGCATTGTCGTACTTAACGCTTACGCCCAATGCTTTCAACTCGTGCACAAGAGCATCGGCTTTCTCGTTAATCATAGCCAATTGATCATCACCTTTATAAATAGGCACGATAACCACTTGAAATGGAGCAAGAGCTGGAGGAAGGACAAGACCATTATTGTCGGAGTGAGCCATGATGAGTGCACCCATCAAACGAGTAGAAACACCCCACGATGTAGCCCAAACATAGTCGAGTTTGTTCTCTTTTGTGACGAATTGCACATCGAATGCTTTAGCGAAGTTTTGTCCGAGGAAGTGTGATGTACCAGCTTGGAGGGCTTTACCATCTTGCATCATTGCCTCGATACAGAATGTCTCTACCGCACCTGCAAAGCGTTCGTTAGCCGATTTGATACCTTTAACAACAGGCACTGCCATATATTTTTCAGCAAATTCGGCATATACATCAAGCATTTTGCGTGCTTCTTCAAGAGCTTCCTCTTCTGTAGCATGAGCAGTATGGCCTTCTTGCCACAAGAACTCAGCTGTACGAAGGAAAAGACGAGTACGCATTTCCCAACGCATTACGTTAGCCCATTGGTTACACAAGATAGGAAGGTCGCGATACGATTGAATCCAGTTTTTATATGTATTCCAAATAATTGTTTCAGATGTAGGACGAATAATCAACTCTTCTTCAAGACGAGCCTCTGGGTCAACTACAACACCTTTACCCTCTTCGCTATTTTTAAGACGATAATGAGTAACCACGGCACACTCTTTTGCAAAACCTTCTACGTGATCAGCCTCACGACTCAAAAATGATTTTGGAATCAACAAAGGGAAATAGGCATTAACGTGACCTGTTTCTTTAAACATATCGTCGAGTTGACGTTGAATTTTCTCCCAAATAGCATAACCATATGGTTTGATAACCATACAACCACGCACTGCTGAATTTTCAGCTAAATCTGCTTTTACAACCAAATCATTATACCATTGTGAGTAATTCTCCTCACGTGGTGTTAACTCTTTTAACTCTTTTGCCATTTTTATATTTTGTTATTAGTTATTAATTATTAATTATTAGTGTCTAATGATTTTAATTCTAAATTTCCACGACCCTCGTTTCCTCTTTTATGCGAAATTCGCTGAGTGATAAGTTTTGCCAAAGCAACAATCGCCCTTGATAACCTACAGCTAAAGCATCCTCAACCAAATCAATAACCGACACACCTATTTGCCTCTTCGAGAAATCGACATCGGTAGTAATCAAACCATTGTAGAAAATAGTAGATGAAGGCTCAACCTGCAAATCGGTGATACAAACCATACGACGAACACGACCAGCATCATCGCGCTCTATCATTAGGTTGTTTTCAATCGTACTAGAATCAACCAACACCTTATTTGCAGCTATTCTTTTCACTTCCTATTTTTTATGTTTTTTAGATGATTTTTCTATTTCAGTCAAACGTTCTTCTTTTGCCTTTTTTATCGAGTCATTCGACTCACGTATTTTATTTCTAATATCGTTATTCATCGGATAAAGGAACTTATCATAAACTCGATTAAGTTCCACACTATCAATCTCAATACTCTCAATTGTTCGCACAGAATCAACCAATTCGACAAACAGACTATCGATATTTCTGAAACTTGGAATATTTTGTGTAAATCTATAACGACGACAAATAGAATCTGCCAAAGATAGATATTGTAATGTATCAACTAACGAATCAGAATAATGATAAATCACACGCGTTGTAAAACCAATAGTATCAGGCGAATAAACACGCATTTTAAGATATAATTGCAAAGACTCTGATTTATAAAAATAATTACTATCTGTGATACTAAAATGCAATGAATCAATAGGAATAACACTATCTTTTCCCAAAGTCAACAAACGTTCTCGCTCCCAATGCCACAAGTCAAATTCAGCAATTGAATCTTTCCTCGATGGTTTTTCACCTTGATGAAATTCATACGCCTCTACTCTCTCTTGCAAGCGTTCAGCCTCCTTTTTGACATCATCATAAATTTCTACTAACACTTTAGGATGACGAGCATACCAATCAAGCGATTTATCAAATTGCTCTTTTGTAGTATTATGTTTTTCAAATATAATATTATAATACTCTTGCTTTTCAATACGTTTAGCACTCGTATCAACCACCTTCATAGCTGCCTCAGCCACATGCACATCGAGTAACACAGCTACCATCTCATTGCTCGACAATACCCCCCACGGACGCATACCGCACCCTGACAATAAAATCAACAACAATACATATAATACCTTATTTCTCATATCTTGAGCATATTGTCATGCATTTTTTTTGTATATCTCTCAATCGTGTCGTTGAAATCTTTGTGATAAAATATTATCAATATAAAAATAGCCATTGTTATATAGCTATCTGCCAAATTGAATATCGGACTAAAAAATATTTCACCACCCAACAAAGGCAACCAATCAGGAAAAATAAATAACGGGAAATAGAACATATCCACCACTTTACCCATAAACCATGAAGCATAACCAACCTCTGGCATAAATTCAGCTGTTGCAAAATAGGTACTCTCAGAAAAAATCACGCCATAACATACGCAGTCAATAATATTTCCGATAGCACCTGCCAAAATCAATGTTATTACTATTTGATAACCCAACTTATACTCATCTTTCATCAACTTAATCAAATACCAAACCACTGCACCAGACACTACAATGCGGAAAATTGTCAAGAACAATTTACTTCCCAATTCCCAACCAAACGCCATTCCTGGATTTTCTACGAATAATATTTGAAACCAATCAAATACACGTACACTTTCACCCAACGTAAAATTAAGTTTAACATAAAACTTCAACAATTGGTCCGCAACAATAGCCACTAATAAAACTATCAGTGGCAAATATTTTTTAATATTCGACATCTATTTAGACTTTTAATGGCGAGTAACGAATAACAAGATTATTACCTTGCATACAAAAAATATCGTTACTCATCACCATCTTATACTTCTATTATTTTTTTTTGTTTTTAGCTTCAATACTCAATGTTGCATGAGGTACAGCGCGAAGACGTTCTTTTGGAATCAATTTACCTGTTTCACGACAAATACCATATGTCTTATTCTCAATACGAATAAGAGCTGCTTGAAGGTGTTGTATAAACTTCATTTGACGTTGAGCCAACTGACCATGAGACTCTTTTGCCAATGTCAAGGCACCCTCTTCAAGAGTTTTAAATGTTGGTGATGTATCATTCACATCATTACCATCAGCATTACTGACAACACTGCGCAACTCATCATATTCCTTTTGAGCTTTCGCCAATTTTTCAAGAATAATAACTTTGAATTCTTCTAATTCAGCATCTGAATAACGTGTTTTTTCTCCCATAGTATCTAATAATTAAAAGGTTAGTATTGCATTGACTACAATCTAAAGCCAATGACCTATTGTCTGTTGACTACTAGTTTCACATTTTTAAATAAGTCCGATGCAAACACAAAGTCATTCAACGACTTATTATCTGACGTAAATATATCATCTTTCGATCCTTCCCACGCCTTATGTCCCTTCTCAATCAATATGATATGCGCTCCAGTCTCCATTATGGAGTTCATATCGTGAGTATTGACGATAGTGGTAATATTATACTCTTCTGTAATCTCCTCAATCAATTTATCAATAACTAACGAAGTAACAGGATCAAGACCAGAGTTGGGTTCATCACAAAACAAATACTTAGGATTCAACGCAATAGCACGAGCAATAGCAACACGCTTTTGCATACCTCCACTGATTTCGCCTGGATAGAGATGATATTTATCTGGCATAAGATTCACACGTGCTAAACAAAACTTTGCTCTCTCTTCCATCTCCTTGCGTGTCATACCCGAAAACATTTCGAGCGGGAACATAACATTGCCCAACACTGTGAGCGAATCGAACAATGCAGAGCCTTGAAACAACATACCTACCTCTTGACGCAATTTCTTCACTTCGCGACCCGACATATCAACTAAATTACGTCCATCATACAACACTTGCCCCTCCTCTGGGCGGAAAAGACCAATCACCGATTTCATCAACACCGTCTTACCCGAACCACTCTGACCTATAATCTGATTGACCTTCCCACTCAAAAACTGAGCAGAAATATCTTCCAATATTTTCTTTCCATCAAACGACTTATGTAAATTCTTAACTTCAATCATTTCTTTAATTCATAATGCATAATTACAAATAGAATAAATCTAATTCCTAACTCCTCACTACTATGTGAGCATAATTTTAGTCAACACCACGTCCGCCAATAACATAATCACACTACTATTCACCACTGCATGTGTACTTGCACGACCAACAGCCAATGCTCCACCGTATGCATAATAACCATAAAACGACGATACAGACGAAATAATAAATCCAAAGAACAACGACTTGATTACACCTTGCGTAAAATAGAATGGAATAAACGCATACTGAATACCATAAATATAATCACTCATCGTAATCAAATCGGTAAACTGAGCTACACCAGCACCACCCAAGAGTCCTAATGCCACACAGAATGTAACCAACACAGGCATAAACAACACAAGGCCCAATACTTTTGGTAGTATCAAATAATTAGCCGAATTCACACCCATTATCTCCATTGCATCAATCTGTTCCGACACACGCATCGAACCAATTTCAGATGCAATATTCGACCCCACCTTACCAGCCAACAAAAGACACATAATAGTTGACGAGAACTCCAACAAATAGGTATCGCGCAACATAAGACCAGTGGTATAGCGAGGCAACATAGGATTTTCGGTATTCAACACCACCTGCATCGTCATAATCACCCCCATAAAGACCGAAATAATAAGGATAATCCCCACCGAATCAACGCCCAACTTCACCATCTCAGTTGGCACTTGTTTAAGCACCATACGCCAATTGTCAGGACGAGAAAAAGTCTTCCTCATCAACAAACAATATTCGCCAACTTCTTTAAAAAACGATTTTATCATTATTTATCATACTTTTTAGTAGAAACACAATACACAAGATGTTAGCACTCTCTTGTATATCTTCATATCGAAACTATATTTAGTTTGCAAAGATACAAAAATTATGTATAATAAGCAAAATATAGCTTATAATTTTTCAATAAAAAAGAGGGCTATCACAATAGACAGTCCTCCTTTCTATATAATTAAGCAAATCTTAATAACTCATACGCTGTGTAGCCGCATAGTTGATTTTAAGAGCTTGAGCACGACGCAATGCTTGTTTAATGTCAGTAATGATACCCATTTTAGTGTCTTTGTCTGCCTTGATTGAAACAGTAAGCAAACCTTGATCACTCTCTTTCATAGCATTACGCTCGTTTTCGATGAACATTTCGATTTCATCAACCTCAGCAAATGCATCGTCGAGCTGAATGCGAGATTCTTTACCATACATTTTTTGATATTCTTTCATAGGAGTACCAACATAAATGTAACGAGTAAGAGATTTTTTCTCGAGTTTTTGAAGTTCAGTAGCTTCAGGAACCTTTACATCTACTTTAAAAGATACTTCTTTCATAGTAGTTGTAGCCATAAAGAAGAACAAAAGCATAAACACGATGTCAGGCAATGATGATGTATTTACACCAGGTACCTCTTTTTTTCCACCTTTTCTAATTTGTGCCATTATTTTTTTCCTCCATAGTTTTTAGGTTCAGCTTCAGATATCTTTTGAGGGAAGAGAGTTTGAACAGCTTCTTGTTGCTCTGAAGTCAACTCGTTAAAAGTAAGACCACCAAACTCTTTACGTGAATACTCGTCACGAACTTCGTTATAAGCAGCAACCAACTCATTTTGTACTTCGATATATTTATCGTAAGTAGTACCACGGTCGTTTTGAAGTGAGATAACGTGGTTTTTAGTAGTAATCGTTTTAAGAGTACGTTCTACATTACCATTTTTATCTAACACATCAGCTGTTACTTCAAAAAGTTCTGGCTTATGAATGTCGTTTTCTACGTTAAGTATAAATGCCTTAGCTTCTTCACGAAGTTGACGAACATCCATAGGTTCACCTTGTACGAGCAATTGATTTTGAGAGTTAATCAACACAATAAAGATATTACGTTCGTTAACCTCCACATCAGGTTTTTCCATATTAGGTGGAAGTGGTGGTGGAAGACGACGAGAAAGACCTTGATCGGTTGACATTGTTGTAGAACAAAGCCAGAAAATCAAAAGCAAGAACGAGATGTCAGCCATTTGACTCGCATTAATTTCAGGTAATTTTCTTTTATTAGCCATTTTTCTCGTTTTTATA
>JAZOUT010000059.1:0-68750 GCA_045658305.1 Candidatus Aphodosoma sp.
GAAATTTAAGCTGAAAGGAGTGTACTGAAGTACATGACTGAAGCTTAATATTGAGAACAACGCAGCAATTTGGGCATTATGACACATCGTCTTATTTTTACCATCCCCAACAAAACACTATCTCTTCAACCAAACCAACAAAGAACCAACCATCCAGCTCTTCTTCAACTCAGTTAAAACCCACTATTTCAATATCCTCTTTAACCTCAAAAAAATCCACTAAAACACAGCTAACGCTCCATATTGTCCCCCTGTCTTAGGGGGACGAGCCCAATGGGCGGAGGGGGTTCAAAAATAATAAAAAGCAACTCTTCAACCAAACCAACAAAGAACCAACCCTCCAGCATATTACAACATACTATAAATATACTATAAATATAGGATAAATATACTATAAACATATTATAAACATACTATAACCATATCCACAAAAACAGAATAGCACACCATATTCAAACAAACAAAGCAAATCCTCATTCTGCATAGCTCACAAAACATAACAAAATAAAACAATCTCACATTATATTATTAGCGAAATTAACGAATTTCAAAAAAACACTTGCATAATAGAAAAAAATTTACTAATTTTGCACCCCAAATTAGTGTGCATTAGTGGCTCTATGCCATTAGTGCGCCGCTTTTGATGTTTATAGCATTGAAAATCAATAAACTATTAAATAAATAAACTAATTAAAAACATTATGCAAAACAAAGGATTTGTAAGATTACTTGCAGTAGCATTGATGTTGATTTGTCACTTTTATCTCTCTTTTTCTGTTGTAACTAACAATTACGACAAAAAAGCTAAAGCTTATGCTAACGGAGATGACCAAGAGTACTACAACTTCATGGACTCTGTAGGTGGTGAAAAAGTATGGTTGGGCTATACTTTGCGCGAATGTCGCGAAAAAGAAATCGGTCTCGGCCTTGACCTTAAAGGCGGTATGAACGTTCAACTCGAAGTTTCTGTAGCAGACGTGCTTCGCGCTCTCTCTGATTACAACACAAACGAAAACTTCAACCAAGCACTCCAACTCAGCCGCCAACGCCAAGCTAAATCTGGCGAAAATTTCTTGAAAATCTTCCAAGAAGAATTCGAAAAACTTGACCCTAATGCTCGCCTTGCGGGTATTTTCAGCACATACGACCTCAAAGACCGTATCTCAAGTTCAGCTACTAACGACGAAGTTGTAAAAGTTCTTCAAGAAGAAGTTAATAGTGCTATCGACAACTCATTCAACGTGCTCCGTTCTCGTATCGACCGTTTCGGTGTTGTTCAACCTAACATCCAACGTCTCGATGTTGAAGGTCGTATCCTCGTTGAACTTCCAGGCGTAAAAGAACCAGAACGTGTACGTAAACTCCTCCAAGGTTCTGCTAACCTCGAATTCTGGGAAACTTACAAATATGCCGAAGTTGCTCCTTACCTCGAACAAGCTAACGCTGTAATCCGCGACATGAACCGCGCTACTGAAGAAGCTAACGCTACTGAAGTAGTAGAAGAACCAAAAGCTGAAGAAATAAAAGCAGAAGAAGTCGTTGCTGAAGCAGCAGAAACTACTGATTCAGTAGCTGACCTCGCAGCTGAACTTACTGCCGAAACTGAAACTACTGAAGCTGACCGCGAAGAAATGCGTCGCGAATACCCACTATTCAGCGTCCTTCAACCAATGCAAAACAATGGTCCTGTCGTAGGTCTTGCTCTCGGTTCTGACACTGCTGAAGTTAATGATATGCTCGCTATGAAACAAGTAGCTTCTCTCTTCCCTCGCGAACTCCGTTTCGTTTGGACAGTAAAAGCTATGGACCCAGAAGCTAAACAACCTGTATTCGAACTAATCGCTATCAAAGTTACTAACCGCGATGGTCGCGCTCCACTCGAAGGTGGCGTTGTAACTGACGCTCGCGCTGACTTCGACCAATATTCTGCTGGTGCAACTGTAAGCATGAAAATGAATGCCGAAGGTGCTAAAACTTGGGCTCGTTTGACTAAAGAAAACATCGGTCGCGAAGTTGCTATCGTTCTCGATGGTTATGCTTATTCATTCCCTACAGTTAACACTGAAATCACTGGTGGTAGCTCACAAATCACAGGTAACTTCACTACTGAAGAAGCAAAAGACTTAGCTAACGTACTCAAATCTGGTAAAATGCCTGCTCCTGCTCGCATCATCCAAGAAGACGTTGTTGGTCCTTCTCTCGGTGAAGAAGCTATCCAATCAGGTTTGATGTCGTTCGTTATCGCGTTCGTACTCGTACTCCTCTATATGATTTTCTACTACGGCATGATTCCTGGTCTTATCGCCGACGCTATGTTGCTTATCAACATCGTATTCTTGTTCGGTATCCTCGCTTCATTCCGCGCAGTATTGACATTGCCTGGTATCGCTGGTATCATCTTTACATTGGGTACAGCAGTCGATGCTAACGTGCTTATCTACGAACGTATCCGCGAAGAAATCAAAGGTGGCAAAAACCTTAAAAAAGCTATCGCTGATGGTTACAGCAACGCATTCTCTGCTATCGCCGATGCCAACATCACTACCCTCATCACTGGTATCATCTTGGTTTACTTCGGTACAGGTCCTATCAAAGGTTTCGCTACTACATTGATTATCGGTATCATCACATCTTTCTTCACAGCAGTATTCTTGTCTCGTCTCGTTTACGACCGTCTTGCTAGCCGTGAAAAAGATATGAACCTCCAATTCACTACTGCTATCACTAAAAACTGGTTCCAAAACCTTTCAATCAACTTCGTTGAAAAACGTAAAATTGGTTATATCATCTCTGGTGTAGTTATCGCTATTGCTGTTATTTCTCTCGGATTCCGTGGTTTGAAACAAGGTATCGACTTCTCTGGTGGTCGCAACTATGTAGTTCGTTTCGAACAACCAGTTAACACTGACGAAGTTCGCGAAACTCTCAGCAACGTATTCGTTGACGCTCAAACAAGTGTTATCACTATGGGTGACAACAACCAAGTGCGTATCTCAACTAACTACGGCAACGAGTCTATCGACGAAAATATCGATGCTCAAATCGAAAACATGCTCTACACAAGCCTCAAACCAATGATGAGCGAAAACGTAACAGAACAAATGTTCGTTGAACGCTATGTAGTTGACGGAGGCGAATATCGTGCAGCAAACCTCGACGACAGCACTTCATTCGGTATCCAAAGCTCACAAAAAGTAGGTCCTACAGTGGCTGACGACATCAAAACTTCAGCTATCTGGTCAATCCTCTTTGCTTTGATTGCTATTGCACTCTACATCCTCGTTCGTTTCCGCAACGTAGCATTCTCTATCGGTGCAGTTGTAGGTCTCGTTCACGACGTATTGTTCATCTTGGGTATCTACTCAATCTTCTATAGCATCATGCCTTTCTCACTCGAAATCGACCAATCATTCATCGCTGCTATCTTGACCGTTATCGGTTACTCTATCAACGATACTGTGGTTGTATTCGACCGTATCCGTGAAAACGTAGGCTTGTATCCAAAACGTGCTCTCAACGAATTGATTAACATGTCAGTTAACTCAACATTGAGCCGTACATTCTCTACATCATTCTCTACAGCATTGCCATTGCTCGCAATGTTCATCTTCGGTGGTGAGACTATCCGTGGTTTCGTATTCGCAATCCTTCTCGGTGTAATCGTTGGTACTTACTCAACTATCTTCATCGCATCTCCAATTGCATACGATATCCAACAAAAACAAGCTAAAAAATTGAATAAATAATAAACATTCAATAACAATAAAAAGGCGTTTAACCGATGGTTAAACGCCTTTTTATTACCCTAATTCAACTAATTAAAACTAATATATAAAGTCCTCAAAGAGGGCTAATTATACTTAACCGCTGCGTGACTGACCAAAGGGAAGGAACCTGCGGAAAATAACATATCCCATTCTCAACGTCCCCAACGGGGGCGAACACACAATAATTAAAATCACATACACAATTAAATTTACAAAAAATTTGGTTATCTAATCTATTTTCACTATCTTTGCATAAAATACAAAAACATATATATACATAAGGCGTTTATACGACCTTAGTCTTTGATCATTAAGAATCTCGCAAATTCATAATCCAATCAAATGACTAAGCAATATAGATGACTCGTGATATGTATCCATACACGCTTCATATATCCACTATATGAGGTGCTTGTTGGTATATACATATCGACGTGGGCTTCTGTGTTGCTTGTCTCTGATTGGATGGGCATGCGAGAGCCTTTAATGGTGGAGACGAGTAACTAAAAGCTCCACGTTTTTTTATGGCTCACATTGGACAAATCATCAGAGAAGAACTCAAACAACAAGGACGCACAGTCACATGGCTCGCCAAAACCATCAACTGCGACCGCACAAACATCTACAACATTTTCGCTCGCGAAAGCATCGATACCAAGCTACTGACCAGAATTAGCAAAGCCCTCAACCGAAACTTCTTCGAAATACTCACCCAAGAACTCAACTCAGACTCAAAAGCGTCAAAATAATTCAACAAATCCGTAGAATTATCTTGACGCTTTCCTTTTTGCCACTCAAAAAATAACATATACCTTTGTGTATTATTAAAATAGTTTAATTTAACATAAAAAACATAAACAATAAAAAAACATTGTATAACTTTTAAAAATTAAACACTATGACATTTGAAGTTGGTAAAACTTATACTGTTACCAAAGCAGACGGAACAGTACTAACATTTAAATTTCTTGGAGGCAATCCTCTTAAAGTCGAATTTAACGGCAAAATCTATGATTTTCTACAATTCATAGGCATATTTCTCGATATAAAAGAGGTAAAAATATAAAAAACTAAATTTACGTATACACAAAACTAAAACTTATTATAAATATGGGAATAATACTACACTTTGCCATAGTGGTACTTTGTGCTACAATATGTAAAAATATTGCTATTCAAAAAGGCTACAATCATAAATGGGCTATGGTTTGGGGCATTTTAGGTGCCGCAATTGCGGTAATTCTTTATACTTGTTTACCTGATAAAAATAATGAAAATAAGCAATAAATAAACTTACAATCTATAAAATTATGAAAAGACTTATATTTTCAACAATCGGAATGATTATATGTGCATTTTTGACATACTCATCTGCTCAAACATTAGATGTATATTACAAAAATGAAAAAGCCTATGAAGATGCCAAAATAAATGGGCTATATAAAGAAAAACATAAAAATGGCAAATATGGTTTTGTAAATACAAAAGGTAAATTTATCATAAAACCAGTATTCGATGAAGTAAGTGAATTTAAAAATGAACTATCATTAATTCAATACAATAATAAATGGGGAATTATTGACATAAGAGGCAACGTAATAATAAACCCAGAATATACATTAAAACCAAAACTAGTCAAATATCATAATAAATCTGATGTAGCCCAATATATATTATTTAATAATCTTGCTGTCATTTTTTGTGAAGATAAAAAAAATATCATTATCAATATAAAACAAGCTATTCAAAAAGAGTATAATAATAGCTTTTACATTCAAGAAGATTATAATAACCTTTTTATAACAGAAGTCCTTGCAAATGAAAAATTTCTGTATGGAGAAACTTATTATATAAATCACCAAGGACAATTATTAAAATTTGATTCGTTAGCAACCATCCAAAATTTAAATATTACTAGAAATACAAATTTATTTATCTATAAACAAGATTCATATTTAGGCGCAATTGATTTAAAATTAGGGGAAACACTAACTCCAACAAATAAATATAAAGATTTTACTAAACAAAAATATGGCATAATTCTTTCTGGACATACTAGTAATGCGTATTTATATTATGATTATTTAAAGCACAAATACACTTTGTTAGAAAGTTATAGTTCTATAACAGAAGAGATTAATAATAAAATAACTTTTATCAAATATCATAATTTACGACTTTCCCCCAATTATCTAATTGTAAACAATTCAACCCATAGCGTTTTTTTTGACAATGTAACTTCTATAAAAAAACATATCATAGATAATGATTCTATAATAGAAATAACACTAAAAGATGGCAAAAAAGGTCTCATAAAAACAGATGGAACAACTATTGTTCCTCCAGGTTCAGAATTTGAAATAAAATCAAAATACATTATCATTTCAAAAAAATATAATAAATGTCATAATACCAATAGATATGGAATTTTAAATATGAACGGAGATACACTTGTTCCTCCGATTATGGCAAAAGAAGATATTGTCATAAAAAATAATTCATACCTTATATTCTCAAATAGGAATCAAGATGATTGGTGTATTACAACAGCAGAATATGTTATTGCCTATAATGATGATAAAGAAAATTTATATAAAGCAATTAAAGAAGGTTACGACTTCCAATGCTCCGATTTAGAAACTTTAATAGCACAAAAAGAATGGGATACAATCACTACCATTCCCTTACCTCTCGAAGATCAATTAAAATCAAATGTAAGATATAGTATTCCTAATACCAATACAGAAAGTGATTACTTATATAAAGAAGAATTATTTAATAATATAATGTACACAAATGTAGTTTTGAAATATTTTTATTCTGATTATAAAGGAAATTATACCCAATATAGAGGTAACACCCATTTATATACAAAGAGCGACAACGATCCTTATAATGCCCATATCGTAGCAAGAAAACACGAACAAGGAGAAGTTTATTTAATTATTAAAAATTCTGAATTTAAAATTTCAGATCTCATAAAGTTCTCTGGAAATTTAGACATAAAAATTACCTATATAGCTTATCTATCAAATGGGAAAGCAATATTAAGGACATATAGCCCTGAAGACAAAGGTATGTTTATAATTGATATCAATAATCAAAAAATAGAAAAATACATTAGTCTATATAGAGAAAAAATAATTAATTTTAATGATGTTAAAGATGTGTTTTATAACCTTTATGTAGGGGATAATGGTTTTTATTTCTTTAATAGTGACATATCTTTACTTATAAAATTTGATAACAACGGAGAAGTTATATGGAAATTCAGTGGTTTAAAAGGTGATCACTTTATTGATTTTGATGAAAATGAGAAATATGTCATAATTACAGGTTATAATACAGTTGAAAAATATTATCAAAGAGAAAATCCAATGATGGTTATCTTAGACAAAAAAACTGGAAATATTATCGAACGAAATGTTGAAGACTATATTATTAACGAAGAAGTTAACAATTTTTGGACAAATGCAACATGGCGTGATGATAAATATATATTACAAAAAAGAAAAAAAGAAAATAGCAAAAAGTATATAACTAAAATAGTTAAGTTTCAATAATACATCATATTAATAATAACTAAAAAACAATTTTAACCTATGAAAACATTTTATCGAACATTTTCAGTAGTACTACTGATTACAGCTCCTCTTTTAATGACATCTTGTTGGAATTCTAGTTCAAATTATAATTCAAGTTATACATCAAATTCAAGTTATACATCAAAATCACCAGTTGGATCTTATCGCCGATATTTCGACGACAAAACAACATATTATCAATATAATATAAATAGCGATGGCACAGCAACGATAACTGGCAGAACTTCTGATTGCATAAAAAATGGAAAAATGACATATAAAGATAGACCCATTGTGCATACATATTGGGAATATTTAGATGGGAGTTCAAAAGATGTTATTCGCATAAAAGATCCTGGAGAAATTGGAGATATGATATTTTGTTATATAGTCCTTAGCGAAAATAAAATATATCTTTCAAGACATAGCTATCATTCTAAACATAATGGACTTGAAATAATTAAAATCAATTAAAGTCAAAACACATGAAAAATAATTTTGAAAAATAGTAAATGGTAATTTATCCTAAAAATAGATTTGCTATATTCACAAAATCAAAACAATATACTTTTAATTTACAATTAATATTAACTATTAAACAAAAACAATTATGAAATTTTGCAAAATTAATTCCGAAAATGAAACAATTGAATTCTTAGTTTTTAACTTTGATGGACAAGGTTCTGCGCTTGTAATAGAAAATGATAGCGATTCTATTGATATTAAAACATCAGAAGAAGTAAAGGATATTATTCTTGGCAAAAAATATAAAGACCAAGAATATAGATTAATATAACAAATACTAAACTACATCAAATTAAAATTTAGCAGTTAAAATAAAAATCGACCAAACACAGATTTATCCAATTTGGTCGATTTTATTATTTTAGTCATAGAAGATACAAAACAAAAATAATCCCTATCAATTTTAACATCAATTCAATATAAAACGCCGAAGATCTGTCATTTTTTTTTCTGCAGATAAAAATTTTAGTTTTTAGCGAAGCACATGTCAAAATACAATAACCTCGCAGCCTTAACCCCTATAAATATTTGTCCTTATATCATTCTGTCTAAAAAAACTACCGTGCATCCATAGGCAAAAAAATTATATCTAACTCACGAAAAAGTAATCTTCGAATTTTCAAATTTTCAAACTTTCAAACTTTCGAAGTACGCAGTTTTGATGTGCACATTGAGAGTGGTTGCGGTTTTCTTCGGTGCAGGTTGCTTGAAGGTTGCTTGATAGAAAGAGGAGAAATACACACTCACATTGTGTATTTACCCTCAAAAAGTTCGAAAATTTGAAAATTTGAAAGCTCAAAAATCAAACACCAATAACGTTCATATTCACTCTGAGAGTCTATATGTTTCCAAAACAAAATCGACCAAACATGGATTTTTCCAATTTGGCCGATTTTATTTTTGTATAGCACGCATAAAAATTACACAACAATCTACAAACAACAAAAAAATCGGGGATTTTTGACATATTCCAAGTATAAAAATCGGGGATTTTTGACAAAACAGACAAAAATATTTGTATATATCAAAGAAAATCAGTAACTTTGCAAAATAAATAAATCCCCAAAAACTATCATTATGATTTTCAAAAGAAAAATATACAACAAAATGCTCCGTTGGAAAGAAGAACAACATGGAACAACTGCATTATTAATACGTGGAGCGCGACGCATAGAGGAAAGTCAACTATTGCAGAAGAATTTGCAAAAAAAGAGTATAAAAGTTACTTAAAAATAGATTTTTCACACACGAGTAAAGCTGTACATCAATTATTCGAAGATATTAGCAACTTAGATTTCTTCTTTACTCAATTACAATTACACTTTAATGTCACATTACATCAAAGAAAATCTGTAATTATTTTTGATGAAATACAGTTGCAACCATTAGCACGTCAAGCAATAAAATACTTGGTAGAAGACGGCAGATATGATTATATTGAGACAGGTAGTTTGTTAAGTATCAAAAAAAATATAAAAGGAATACTTATACCAAGCGAAGAAACACGCATCGACATGTACCCTCTTGACTACGAGGAATTTCGCTGGGCACTTGGAGATGAAGCAACTATACCTTTACTAAAATCTGTGTTTGAAAAAAAACAATCTTTAGGCGATAATACAAATCGCAAATTAATGCGCGATTTTAGGTTATATATGCTCGTCGGAGGTATGCCCCAAGCTGTCAACGACTATTTAGAAACCCAAAATCTAAATATTGTAGACCAACGCAAACGCAGTATTTTAGATTTATACGACCAAGACTTTTATCACTTAGACTCATCAGGTGTAACTTCTCAACTATTTCATGCTATTCCAGCACAATTGACAGGGAATGCTTCAAGATATAAAGTAAGTAGCGTAATTACAGACGGAAGGATTGACCGATTACAAGAGCAAATAGCGATCTTAAAAGACTCAATGACTGTAAATATTGCATACCATGAAAATGACCCAAGCGCAGGATTAGCGCAACATATCAGCCTTGACCAATTTAAATTATTTTGCGCAGACACAGGTTTATTCGTTACTCTTGCATTTTGGGATGATGGATTCACCGAAAATACAATATACCAAAAATTATTGAGCGACAAATTACGTGCTGACGTCGGTTATGTATATGAAAACATAATCGCACAAATATTAACCGCTTCAGGTTATAAACTATATTATCATACTTGGCGAGCTGAGAATAGTAATCGTAACTATGAAGTTGATTTTATACTTTCGAAAGAAGGCAAAATATCGCCCATCGAAGTCAAATCTTCACAATCAAAGGAACACAATTCTATTGACGCATTCCAAACCAAATATTCAAATAGAATAAATACGAGATACTTATTGCATCCAAGAGATTTAAAGAAAGAACAAGACTTACAATGCCTCCCTATGTATATGAGTCTTTTTTTATAAAACGATTATTTTTTCATTAGTGGCATCTAATAAAAGTTGGGCTATAAATCCTTTCTAAACTCCTCTTATTCAGCATTAGCCGAAGAGGGTGCGGAAGGCTTCTTCTACTTTGTTTACGCCGATTATTTCTATGCCCCAATGCTTCTGGAGGAGTTGTTGGCGATTGAATTCGGGGATTATTATGCGCTTGAAGCCTAATTTTGCAGCTTCGGCTACGCGTTGTTCTATGCGATTGACAGGGCGAATTTCTCCGCTCAATCCTACCTCACCAGTCATACATACGCTTGAGTCAATGGCAATATCAAGGTTGCTCGACAATACTGCTGCTATAACTGCAAGGTCAATAGCAGGGTCGTTTACTCGTAAGCCACCTGCTATATTCAAAAAGACATCTTTTTGTGGCAATTTGAATCCTGCTCGTTTTTCTAATACTGCTAACAACATATTCATTCGGCGAATATCAAAACCTGTAGCCGAGCGTTGAGGCACTCCGTATGCCGATGTACTAACAAGAGCTTGAACTTCTATCAAAAATGGACGCACACCCTCTATCATTGCCGATATTGCCACACCACTCAAGCCCTCATTATTTTTGCTCAACAACAATTCACTTGGATTTGTAACTTCGCGCAACCCACTACCTTGCATCTCATATATTGCCAACTCGTCGGTGCTACCAAAACGATTTTTATGTGCCCTCAATATGCGATACATATAATGACGGTCTCCCTCGAACTGAAGCACTGTATCAACTATATGCTCTAAAATTTTAGGTCCCGCGATACTACCTTCTTTCGTGATATGACCAATCATTAACACAGGAATACCGCTCTCTTTAGCAAATTTAAGCAATGCGCCTGAACATTCTCGCACTTGGGTAATTGAACCTGCACTTTGTTCGGCAGTTTCGGTTACTATGGTTTGAATAGAATCTACAATAAGTAGATCTGGCTCCACACTCTTTACATGCGAAAATATCTCTTCCAGACGAGTTTCACTTACTATATAACACTCACTCTCCATTTCTCCAACTCGCTCTGCACGCATTTTTAGTTGATTAACGCTCTCCTCACCGCTCGCATATAGTATCTTTTTGCCTTTCATCTTCAAGGCTACTTGCAACACAAGAGTAGATTTTCCAATACCTGGTTCTCCCCCTATCAACACAAGACTACCTTTCACTAATCCACCTCCCAATACACGATTCAATTCGCCATTCATAGTGTCAAGACGAGGCTCTGCCTTTACGTCAATCTCTGTGATTTTACGTGGTTTAGCCATACCACGCAACTCCTCATACCCGTGCTGAATGCGCGATGCTGGCTCTGATTTTATAGTTTGCTCCACAAACGTATTCCACTGACCACAAGCCGGACATTTACCGTACGCTTTTGGGTAATCAGCTCCACACGCCGTACACACATATACTTTCTTATCTTTCGCCATAATTTATTTTAAAAGACAGAATGACATAAGGACATAAAATAATTATAAATATAAGTCGTAAATAACAAAATTTTAATATTATTTATCCTACAAGTTTTTATTCTTTTACATAAAGGTCTTGCTTTTTACTTCGTAAAAATCTCGACTCAAATGACATATTAAAAAGATGTAACTTAAAATCTGTCTTTTATTTACCAAGATGAAACTTTAGTTTCAGCGAGGTATATGTAAAAGAATAAAAATATGTTCTTATGTCATTCTGTCTAAAAAATTTAATCAATTATTTCAAATCCACAGTAAGGCACCAATGCTTTAGGGATGCGGATACCATCAGCTGTTTGATGATTTTCAAGCAATGCCGCCACAATACGAGGCAAAGCCAATGCCGAACCATTCAATGTATGGCAGAGTTCAGTTTTGCCTTCGGCTGTTTTATAACGACATTTCAAACGGTTGGCTTGATAGCTTTCGAAGTTAGATACCGAGCTTACCTCCAACCAACGTTGTTGAGCTGCTGAATATACTTCAAAGTCGAATGTAATTGACGATGTGAAACTCATATCACCACCACAAAGACGAAGAATGCGATAAGGGAGTTCGAGTTTCTTAACCAAATTTTCGACGTGAGCAATCATTTCGTCAAGGCTTTCGTAAGAGTGCTCGGGTTTGTCAATACGCACAATTTCTACTTTATTAAATTGGTGCAAACGGTTAAGGCCGCGTACATCTTTACCATACGAACCAGCCTCGCGACGGAAACAAGCAGAGTAAGCACACATCTTTTGTGGTAACTCTTTCTCGCTCAAAATAACATCACGGAAAATATTAGTTACAGGCACTTCGGCTGTTGGGATGAGATAGAGATTGTCGGCTGTAGCGTGATACATTTGACCCTCTTTATCTGGCAATTGACCTGTACCATAACCACTTGCTTCGTTCACTACGTATGGAGGTTCTACTTCAAGATAGCCAGCTTCACGAGCTTCATCAAGGAAGAAGTTAATCAACGCACGTTGAAGACGTGCACCTTTACCTTTATAAATAGGGAAACCTGCACCTGTGATTTTTACGCCCATTTCGAAGTCTATAAGGTCATATTTTTTAGCCAATTCCCAGTGAGGAAGAGGTTCAAAACCATCAAATACCGGATTTTCACCACCTTGGCGTTCTACGATATTATCTTCGGCAGTACGACCTTCTGGCACAGAATCATTTGGTACATTAGGAATTTGCAATAAAAGGTTGCGCACTTCGTTTTCAGCCTCTTCCATTGCGGTTTTCAATTGAGCACTTTTCTCTTTCAATTTAGCCACTTCGGCTTTAGTTGCTTCAGCCTCCTCTTTTTTACCCTCTTTCATCAAGCCACCAATACTTTTTGCGTATTGATTCATTTGGGCTTGCATTGCGTCCGACTCTTGTTGCGCTGCACGACGACGAGCATCTGCCGCAATTACGTTATCAATCATCTCTGCCGCAGCAGCAAAATGTTTTTTCTCCAAACGACGAACCACATCTTCGCGGTTCTCCAAAATCATTTTTAGTGTAAGCATACTATTAAAGTTGAAAGTTGAGAATTGAAAGTTGAGAGTTACCTCTCAAAACCAATTCTCATTATTTATTATTTTATTTTACTATTTATTTTCCAGTTTATTCATAGCTTCCTTGCTCCCTACTCCTTACTCCTTGCTCCTTGTTCCTTAAACAAGATATTCTTTCTGAATATTTGTCATCGCACCCCAAAGGCTACTTGCCGCATTAGGGTTCAACTCCTCCATCCGTTGTAATATTTCTCGCACTTGCGGACGATTGCTCACCTTCTCATGAGGGCAATTCTTTATCTGCTTCCGATATTCATGTGTTTCCGCCACTGCCTCTATCTCTGCCTCTCGCACCAATGCCAACGGACGAATTATAGTCATCTCGAATTTCTCCATCTTCAACACAGGAGGCATCGTAGCGTATGCCCCTTGAAATATCTGATTCATCAACAACGTCTCCAATATATCATCTTTATGATGTCCGAGAGCCAATTTCGTACATCCATACTCCTCTGCGGCTTTAAACAAAGTCTTTCTCCTATTCCACGCACAAAGAAAACATGGCCCACGACCATCTTTAGTATCTTCATCAAATCGTGTAGTCTTATGCACAAACTTCACACCGCGCGACTCACAAAACTCACGCAAATACTCAATATCCGGCTGATACGGTACATTCTCCACACTCACATGACATGCCAGCACCTCAATCTTCGGCTTAAATATCTTTTGTCGTGCAGCCAATACCTCCACCAAAGCCAATGAATCCTTGCCACCCGACAAACCAATCATTATGCGGTCGCCATCCGTCAGCATCGCATAATCTTTCATTGCCTTATTCGCCATTCGCTGTACTCGCTGCATATTTTTTTTATTTTTTAAAAGACAAAAGAACAGAAAAACATAAATTATAAAATTTAATAAATAATCAGTGGTTTTTAATTCTTTAACGATAAACTTAAGAGCTATTTGCGTTAAAAAAATAAATTTCTGTTCTTATGTTATTCTGTCTTAAAAAACTTAATCTAATAAATCTGGACGAAGACGTTCTGTCCTTTCCAATGCCACTTCATGCTCCCATTCTGCAATTTTACGTTCATTTCCACTCAACAATATCTCAGGCACCTTCATACCACGATACTCCGCAGGACGAGTATATACTGGTGGAGCCAATAAATTATCTTGGAACGAATCCGACAATGCCGACTGCTCATCACCAATCGCACCAGGTATCAATCTCACTATAGCATCCGATATAATCGCAGCAGCCATCTCACCTCCAGTCAACACATAATCACCAATAGATATCTCTTTCGTAATCAACGCCTCACGCACACGATGGTCCACACCTTTATAGTGCCCACAAAGTATGATAATATTCTCTTTCATACTAAGCTGATTAGCCATAGGCTGACAGAATTGTTCACCATCAGGCGCTGTAAAAATCACCTCATCGTATTCACGTTCCGACTTCAATTTTTCAATACAACGAAAAATCGGGTCGCACTGCAACACCATACCAGCACCAAATCCAAACGCATAATCATCCACACGGCGGCGCACGTCAGTCGAATAGTCGCGCAAGTTATGCACTACAATCTCCACAAGGCCCTTATCTTGAGCACGTTTCAATATCGAACAGGTCAACGGACCCTCCATCATCTCAGGCAATACAGTAATTATATCAATTCTCATATATCACAAAAAATATTTCAACTTGCAAAGTTACAAAAAATATTCAAAAACAAGAAAAAACAGCCCCATATAATCACAAAAAAAATCATATCCACCCTATGTATCCTCTCTTATACATCTTAAAAGAATAGTCATACCTTTCAAGATAGTGAACCGTACCTTCAAGCAAGGTACAAGCAAGAAAACAGGCATCTGCAAACTATCCAAAAATCACATCGAACTAACACAAAAAAATACCCCCTTCTACTACACTAAATAAACCTAATATCAAAACGTTTTTTACCATTCTCTTGCCTATAACAAAATAAATAACTACATTTGCAATAACAATAAAAAAACATAACACAATGAAACAAAATACCCTTAATTGCCTGATATTAACCACGCTATTATTTATCACACTGAAAATATCAGCTCAACCCCTCATAGTTGGCCACCGTGGTAGCTATTGGGGCGTAGAAAATAGTGCCGAAGCATTCATCAACGGAGCTCTGAAAGGCTACCACTATCTCGAATGCGACATCAAAGTCGCTGGCGATGGCACTATAGTTGTGTCACACGACGACTCCACCAAACGATTAGGCGGAAATCTCGCTGTCAATAAAGCCTCATTGGATGAACTCAAAGCCGAAACCTACACTCAAACTCGCGGTAGCATCACCTACACCGGCTCTATCTGCACCCTTGCCGAGTATCTCGACATCTGTGCCAAGTACAACGTCCTCCCCCTCATCGAACTCAAATGGGCTACTGGCATCAACAGCAACGACCAATCAGGCATCCCTACATTAGTGCAATTGATAGAAGAAAAAGGGTTTAGAGATAGATGCGTTATACTCACCTCAATGAAACCATGCCTCGAATACCTACGCACCCGCTACCCCGACATCGACCTACAATACCTATCTTGGAAATACTCACGCAAAAACTTCAAATGGTGCAAACAATGGCATATCAATGCCGACATTCATCATAGTGCTATCAACCGCCGCATAATAAAGAAATACCACAACGCAGGTCTCAAAATCAACACCTGGACTATCAACTCCCACTCGGCATACAAAAAATACGCTCAGATGGGTTGCGATTTTATAACTACTGATAATCTCCAATTCTAATCTCTTACAATAACAACGAGCGACAAAACCCTATTTGGTCTTGCCGCTCGTTGTTTTATTATCAGTCACTACCCCACTCCAAGGTCTGTATTGTCTATCAACACCTCTATGCGTGGGTCGTCTTTTATCGTAGGATACACCTCGCTCACAAACCAGTCCACTAATGCCTGGTCGCGCTTGATTTTTGTGGTATTATTGCAGAACACATTCACCGAAAAATACTCGAAATGCTCGCGCGCCAACTCAATGTCGCGCACTATCCGCTCACGCGTCTCCCCCTCAGTGCAACACAGCAAACACACACCTTGAAAGTATCGCGCCACCTCCTCTGCCGTCACACCCTCTGGCACACCCTTATTCCACCTCTTGCGCAACGCCCCATCAAACGTCTCAATCCCACAACGAAACTTTATAGTAGGGAGCAAGGAGCAAGGAGCAAGGAGGAGGGAGCAGGGAGTAGGGACCAAGGACAATATACGCAACCCAAATTCTTTGAGGCGATGGCGATACATCCAGTGCATTTCGCACCAAAGCGTATGAATCTTTTTCTCAACTATAATGCGTCGGAGCATCTCTATCGTGCGGTCGTCAAGCTCCATTGCCGAGCCCGAATTTATCACATCCAGCACGCCATACTCGCCCGTCACCTGCTCCAGCACAGCCCTATTCACCTCAAACGGATCATCGCTCACATCCGAGTGATAGTCGCAAAACTCACACCTACGCCACTTACACCCCGTGCCTTGCAACAGCACAAACTCGCGTGGCATCTTATCACGTATAATCGAATATCTCTCCATAAATCAATCAATTGTAACGCCAACACGCTCAAATTTATACTTAATCCAACGAATAACAACATACGCCATCGGCGTGCCAAACACCGCCTCAATCGTCACCTTCATACCATATTGAAACAATATCATCATCAGCAAGTCGTGCGTCGACACCACGCCCAAAAACGCAATCAACACAAACGGTAGCGTGTCGAACAGATATCCCACCAACGAACTCGCAATAGTGCGCACCCAAAGCCAACGCCCAGCCGTCATGCGCTTGATGCGGTCCATCAACCACGCGTTCGACAATTCGCCAAGCAAAAAGCCCGTGAGCGAAGCAATCACAATACGAGGCACATAGGTGAACATAGTGTTGTAGGCATTAGCCTCAGTCTGCAAATAGTCAGGCGAAGGCAACCACACACCCATCTGCGTGCACAACACCATCACAACATTGCACACAAACGTCAGCCAAATAATCTTTTTGGCTGTGCGATAGCCCCATATTTCAGTCAGCACATCGCCAAGCATATAAGCAAAAGGAAAAGTTATAGTACCAGCGTCGAAATAGAACCAACCGGCAATGCTGATAACCTTAACAGCCATGATGTTCGACACCAAATAGAGAGTAACGAAAAGAGCCGTCACCGCCATCAAAGGCATAGTGCTCTCTCGTCGGTTTTTTAAAGGGTTTTCCGAGACCTTATCCATAATTTCAAAAATTTATATTATCAACTATTGTCCCCCTGTCTTAGGGGGACGAGCAAAGCGGAGGGGGTATTGTCTGTTATCTGTTGACATTTATTCTGCAAAGTTACTAATTTTAATCCACATTTTTCGTATCTTTGCAAAAAATATGTCTAAAATATGTAGTTTTTTGTTGGCATTTGCGTCTAATAGATAAAACAATCAAACAAACCAAACAATGAAAGAGAAAGAAAAAGAGTTCGAACGAATCGTTCGAGAGCACAAAAACACCATATACACCGTCTGCTTTATGTTCTCGAAAGACAACGACGAGGTCAACGACCTCTTCCAAGAAACCCTCATCAACCTATGGCAAGGCTTCAAAACCTTCCGAGGCGAGAGTTCACTCCGCACATGGATATGGCGCGTCAGCCTCAACACCTGCATCTCGTCCGAGCGCAAAAAGAGCAAGATGCAAACAGTGCCACTATCCATGGACATCAACCTCTATGAAGACACCGACGACGATTCGCGCCAAATTCAGATGCTCTACAATCGCATCAATCGCTTGAAACCCTTCGACCGCGCCATCATCCTCCTCTGGCTCAGCAATCTCCCTTACGACGAAATTGCCGCCATCGTAGGCATCACGGTCAAAAACGTATCGGTGCGCCTTGTCCGCATCAAAGAAGAATTAAAACAGATGTCAAACCAATAAAACTATCAATATTATGGAACGAGATATTAGATTAGAAGAATTGAACGAGTTGAGAGAACAACTCACGCTATTGAACCGAAAACTCGAAAAACAGAGCATCATCAACCACCAACTGATACGCAACTCCATCAAAGAGCGCATTTCAAGCATCAATCGCACAGGGATTGTGTTGTGCGCATTGGTTGTTATTGCAACTCCTATAATCGCAATTAATTATGCCCTTTTGCTCAACTTTTCGCTTGCGCTCAATATCTTCACCTGCGCCTTTATGGCAATAGCCCTCGTTTACACCATTTGGTCGCATTGGGGATTGAGTAGCAATTTGCTCAATGGCGATTTAATCACAGCCAGCACCACCATTATGCGCACCCGCCGTCGCTACAAACAATGGAGCTATTTCAGTTACCCATGGCTTGTCGTGTGGCTCTGCTGGAATGCGTGGGAGGTCTACACCAAAATCGATAATCGCGAGATGCTACTCGGCATAATCGTAGGAGGCATAGTAGGTTTAGTAATAGGCGGCATATATGGCTGGCGCCAACGCAACAAAATCTACCGCAACATCGACGCCATGCTCCAAGACATCGCCGACCTCAAATCTGGGGAGTAACCCCGTTCGGGTATAATATTACAATATCACCATCATTTTATACCCTATCAGGTATAACATCAAACTACTGGACTCTAAAAAGCCCACAATCAAATTCCGGCCTCAACGAGCAAAGCGAGTCCACAATGTAGGGACGCTCAGTTCGAGCGGCCGCCCCCGACCTCAACGAGGTCGCACAAAAACATCCCCCCTTAATCCACATTCAGATTAAGGGGGGGGGGATGAACATAATAGATTCTACTATTTTTTAATTTTACGAGTATCAACTTCAGTTCTACCTGTTTCTTTTCTCAAATGTCTGCTATAAGCATCAGCATAATATTCGCCACCCTCTTTCTTTATTATAGCTACCAATGACATATCTCTTATTCTTTTATTATTCTTCCAAACAAAATTCTACATCCTTATATTTTGAGTCAAAATCTTTTAAAAATTTAGATACTAATTCTATTTTTCCCTTTTTAATTGCTTCATATTGTTCTTCTCCCATCTCGTTTTTTGATATAAAAGTGGTAAAAATAACCAACATAGCATCAACTTTATCATCACCTCTATTTTCACCAGGAGTTCCCTCTAAACATGAATTAGTGTAACAAAATCCATCAGTAACAACAAAACCTTTTTTACCAACCATACCATATTTTTCAATATTATTGTTGATATCTGTAGTTATATCAATAGGAAAATAGTCATTACCATTTCTGGAAAAATAACGACATGCAACATCATTTGCCATTAATGATTCATCTTTTAAAAAGCGCTCTTTATATCGTTGAAAAAAATGACTTGTATATGCGTGTACTTGCCGCAAAAGAATAGGTTTACTGTTTTCGCAATGTGAATAAGGACTAACTCCCCATTTTAGGATAAAGTGTTTGTTATTATCATCAAATAATTCACAAAAATGATTTACTTTAGGATTTTCAACACTATGTCTATTAGCAGCATAAAAATATATGATATAGTTGTTTCGAGTTGAAGGAATTTTATATTCATACTTTACATGAGCTGGGAAACTATTCTTTTTTTTCAACTCTTTAATTGCCTTAGATAGCAGGTATTTCTCTTTTAAATCTATTTTCTCTTTATCTGCTACGAGATTATCAAACATCTCTTTGCACGACATTCCTGTTGTTAGCATAGGTATCTTAAATTTAATTTAGCAATAGTCATCAATACAATCTTCACCTGTCCACTCTTTTCCTTGTGCAAGAATCATAGCTCTAGTTGCAGCAATGTCAGAAAAGAATACAGACCCTTCATGGATAAAGTAACCATCATTATCTAATGAAATTGACAAAAAACCATGTTGCTTTATGTCTTGGTCAGCGAATGTTTGTATTAATATAGTGTCGTTATGGAGTACAAAATCAACTATATATCGTTGACTATATTGATTCTCTAGAATAACATCACCTACTCCTAAATTATTGAAATAATCCTCAATTGTGCTGTTTTCTTTGTTTGGAGTTAGAGGAAACCTAGTTGGTGTTTTCCAATTTTTTTGTTTTGCAAATGGGGTCAAAGAGTCAATCGTATCACTAATAGGGGTAACGTTATGTGTAGTATAACTGTTATTTTGTTGATTAAGGTTATTAAAAATCCACTCTCCCATGGGCGTTCTCTCTGTATTTTCGTCAGGCTTTGAAGAAGTATTCTCTCTTAATTTTTCAAAATTCAATTTGGTTGTATCACTCTCTGATTTAGTAACAGGACGCATCCATGAAACATTTTGCTTTGATTTATTTTCTTGAAGGCATCTTGGATTATCAATAAATTTTTGAATATCTCCACCACATAAAAACTCAACTTTTGCTCGGGATATCGGATTATTGAGAATATTATCCATTTTAGTCATCCACCTAAGATTATCCACCCTATTGTTGCATCTATTTGTATCGATATGATCTACAACATATTCTTTGGAATTTTGTTCTCCTAGGAATGCATATGCAACTACAATATGAACTCTTACATTTGAGGAAAAATACATATATCCAGTTTCCTCATTTTTAGTCCCCAAAGTCCATATTTCATCCCATTTCCTTAATTTTGAAGGATTTTTAGCTTCTCTCAAAATAGCGCCATTATCTCTAACTTGATAATATTCATCTTTATAAAAACAGCGTCTAACTTCAGTGTAATCGTCTAATAAATTATTATTATTTTTCATGCTATAAAAAATAACAAAAAATAAGAACTATAAGGATAAACCCCATGGATCTTGCCCATATTTTAATATATCATAATAACAAGTCTCTTGTCTTGATCAAAACTCCATTGTACTTGCCAACAATATCCCTTTATATTATCCAATAAAACGAAGTTATACATATTTTCGGTAGGATAAAGCTCAAAACGACCTGCTATTTTTTCATCCCATGAGAATATACGTTCCTCGATATCAAGAACATATTTCATTCTGTTTCCTGATGTACTCCATTGAACAATCCAAATTTGTCCTGTCATGGTATTCAACTCAAGAAAGGTATACATATTTTGAGTTGGATACAATTTGTAGATTGGCTCTCTCAATTGATCTTGAAATACAATCAATTGTTCAAAAAGCAAACTATCTCTTTGCGACAACGCCACAGTACTTGTGGAGTCGTTAGTTGCTGATGCAAATAAAAAAGCTATAGCAAACAATGCTAAACAAATCATTTTTTTCATATTATACCTCCTTTTTTGTCCATTACATTTTTCCTCTTATCTTCAAACGCCTCTTTATACACTTCTTGTATAGTCTCAAATTTTACTGGATTAGCATCTTGCAATTTTCTAACTCGCATAAAGATAGCTCGTCGAGAACGTTTAAACATCTCCATTAAATTCTCTATTGCCGTTCCATTCAAAGCTAATTCCCATAATTTTTCATCATCTTCTTTTGTCCAACTATTATGACTATTTTCTGGTCTATTTTTTTTCGGTTTTACTTCAACTGTATAACTTTGCTTATTTGGGATGACACCTCTCACACCTCCCTTTGGTTTTTCTACATCTCCTTTATAACGAGGTATTAGATGCATATGTACATGAAACACAGATTGTCCTGCTGCTTCATTAATATTTATTCCAACATTATAACCATCAGGATGATATTTTTCATCAAGGCGTTGTTTAACAAATTGCAACATCAAATTCATTGCTTCCCGTTCTCGATGTGTTAAATCAAAATAATTCGACACATGTCGTTTAGGGATAATCAAAGCATGCCCAGGAGATACAGGATAACCATCATAAAATGCCACACACGACACGGTTTCACAAATGATTTCCACTTTACGCGATAAATTACAAAACGGGCAATTTACGTCTTCTCTACGTGGTAAACGATTGTAATGTTGATATTCATACAACTCATAACAGCTATTCTTCACTAAACTTTTAAATGGCAATTTAACATTACATTGATAAGTATATTGCTTATGAATTGCATGTAATCTAAACCCCTCTTCCTCTAAATCTCTTCTTACTGCAAAATAAGCAACTCCTTTAGATGACAATAAATTCGATATTGACATCAACACTACAGCTTGATCGTATGGTTCTAACACATTAAGCACATAATTGCAAATAATAGTATCAAACTTACCCTGTGGATAGTCAGTACGATAATAATTATCATATCCTATTATATTAAAGCCTCTCCTTCTCAATTCATCCGTATCATAACCAAGTCCACAACCAAAATCAAGAATACGACCTTTTAGTAAGCCTTGATTAAGTAAATATCGAGTTGGAACAGACAATTCTGTTCTTCTTATAGCAGTTAAATACGGATGATTTTGTATTTTATTATCCATATAATCAATATTTCCAAGTTTCAAAACCCATATTATGAGCTATTTGACACATCGGGACAAATGTATTTGTAAAACAATCATACAAATGTTCTTTATCCATTGAAATTAATTCATATGGAGTACACCCCAAAGATAAATAATCTTCAAGTAGTTTTTTGTTCTCCCAATTATAGATATTAATTTTCAATGCTGACTGATGCAAATCTGCCAATCTCTTTAAATATAAATTTAAGTCTGGTAATTTATTACTTTTTGAGCTATTAACACTCGAATCCGCAGGTACTAAATTCCACAACAAATCATGCGACACAAAACTCCAAGGAATAAAATGGTCTAAATCATAATTTCTAACAGACAACAACTTAGAAGTATACATGCAGTGAATTTCTAGTCCCCCAATAATCGCACTATTCCAAAACTTACGCTGTTCAGACAATGAACTACGCTCTTCTTTTTTAATAATCTTGTTTGGTATATTCGGAACATTAGGATTCCTTATTTGCAAAAAATTAGTTAATCCCCAATAGGCAAACGATGTCAATATCTCATAATTCTCTTGCAAATATGTATACCATATAGGATTCAATTCCACCCAAAACTCCCTATCTTCTTTCACTAATCTATATAAACATCCATTTTCAAACGTTTGAGAACGAAGTACCATCTCTTTATTATCACTCGTATGAATCCATGGACTAAGGAAACGAAATGGTACATTATTTCTCAAAAAACTTAACTTATCCCTAATTTCCTTATGCTGAATCAATTGATTCAATTGTATATTTAAATCATTTAATCCTATATTAATTGGTATATTATTTTTCTTTTGTAATTGCAATATAGCTTCATGAAGATTATCTGATTTTCCAAAAGAAAGACGGAAATAATTAATAGGATACCATGCGTTTGTTACCATCGAAACTATTATTTCCCACTCATTAATTCTTGTTTTACCTTGTTTAACAAACAAATCAAGAATTCCCAAAAACCAATAAAACTTATAAGTTGCAGATGTATAATCAAAAATACGATTTAATCTTGTTGTTGATAATATTTGTGATTGAGGTAAATACATAAAATATGATTAGCATGCAATAATAAATATTTTTTATTTTTTGCAAAGTTACAAAAATTCCATCATAATCGATACAGACTCATCATCTTTTTCGACTGCAAAATTACAATATAAAATTGACAACTTTTGACAATACGTAAATGTTTTACTAAAAAATTTACCATAAATGAACTATTTCATGGAATGTGGGTTTGTTCGCCCTCAGCAGGGACGAGGGGAGAGAAAAGAGAGTGAATATTCGTTCTTAGGTTACATCCTTATTCTTCATCAACTTATATAAAAGATGTATTTTGTCTTACATACCCCCTCCGGACTGCGTCCTCGTCCCCCTAATTTAGGGGGACAATATGGTGCAGAACCACCTCCCAATGGTCGGTCATACTGCGGTTATGCATAATTTGACGTCTTCAACGTCATAAAAAAACAACCGCCTATTCTCATAAAAAGAATAAGCGGTCGTTATATCTAATTCATTGTCTATTCTGCATCTCTAACACAAACTCATCAGCTACATACAAATCACCATACAGATAAAGTCCTGTTGATTTATCATGTAAACGCTCACAGGTTTTGCTTTCGTAAAACATTTTCAAAGCTCGCAGATTATCTAAATTCAACATCTTACCTAGCAATACTGCAATAGCTCCAATCCTATTACTCATTATTATCTCTTGAATAACTGGTGCTTTTGTTGGACTATCATAATTCTTCTGTTCCTTCATATACTAGATATTTATTTAAGATTTCTTGATTCAAAATACACATTTGATTATTCGGCTGATGCTTAGACAATTCTCTTAATGCCGAACTAAGTTCTATTAACCCTGCAATATAAAGGTTTACCGTATCTACAACACGATCATTCGCCACTCCCCCCTCAACATAATCATACTCGTCTGCAGCATTTTCTCCCGACCTATTTGCCACAATAAATTCAAGCCACTCTTCATCATACGACTTAAAAATCTTACATCTCGCATCTCTTAACACAGCATCTCTATCAAGTTTATATCGATTAATCAAGGCTGGCATATTCCTACTTTTTGCCATATTATATGCCCACGATATAGCTTGTTCACGCAAATTTGTAACATAAAATCCATGACCAAAGTCCAAATTCTTCCTCCCAAACTTACAGACTGGCATCTCTATCCTTTCTGTTCCGCCATGATAAACTATTAACTCATTCATAATTCTTTCTCCCAATTTGTTAAACATTCTACCATTCGCTCTGCCAACACCTCACGACTCTCACTATGCAACACTTCATAATTAGGCACAATATAATTGTCAATCATCCCCACTCGCTCCATACGCCTATATATTTCGATATACCCAACACCCAAATACCTTGCCGTTGTTTCGATACAAGTAGCAACAAATGCCATAACAATTTGTTCTTTTGATATTTTTCTTATTTCATCCATAACAACTTTGCAATTACATTGCTAAAATAGCAACACATCAACCTAACCCAAGTAAATTTGGTTTTGGTTTACTTCGTGAAATCATATCGACCACAAAGTTACAAAAAATATTCCATTCAAACAATAACACAAAAACAACAACCATAAAAACATAATCACATCTCTACCTCAAAAGCTCGTATTTCAAAAAAGTCTAGATATTTTTGGATTTCAACATAAAATGGCTTATAGTACACCACAAAAAAATCCGCTCTCACAATTATGTGAGAACGGATTTTCGATATGTATAACTCGAACTATTTTGTTGGTCGGTCGAAAAATGGATTTTTGGATGAGGCGGAAACGGCGATGCCCATTACTAATTTGACATCAGAACCCCCTCCCCTTTCAGGGACTCCCCCTAAAACAGGGGGAGAATATGATGAATTGCCCATCCAACCGAGTTGCTCGACGGCTACGCCAATGGAATACATGACGCGTGTGTCGAGACGGAGGTCGGCGGCAATGGCACAGGCTGAACCTATGGCGATACCTACGTCGATGCTATTGAGTGAACAGGGAACTTGATAAAGTTGAGAATTTACAGACCCCTCAGTCGCAAGCGACAGCTCCCCTAACTTAGGGGAGCAATAATGTGCTGCCTCAGATTCGGTGGTATCACATGAATTAGGGGAAAAATTCTCACGTTCGGCACAGGTAGCGAAGCCACAATGGCCGCAATTGAGCCCTAAGGACTGATAGCGGGTGCCGATGGCTACGATGCACTCGGCTTGCAACACATTGCTAGCATCGCGAATGAAGGATGGACGGTTGCGCTCGTTGCCTATTTCGACCATGCGCTCTGCTAAGAGTTTGAGGTCGTCGCCTTCGACGAGGATGGCTTCGATGATGTCGACGCCTCGCGCTTTGGGCGCTGTGCGTGCTGCGGTGAGCATCTGGCGTGCTGAGGCTACGACTTGCTCGTGACGTTGGGTGCGTTCGTTGTATATCATGAAAAGTTGAAATGTGAAATGTGAAATGTGAAAGTTGAAAGTTATTTTTTAGACAGAATGACAGAAGAACAGAATTTTCTCTTTACATAATGGTCTCTATTTTACTTCGTAAAATCTCGACAACAAAGACACATTTGAAGATACCTTTTACTCCCTACTCCTTAGTCCTTACTCACTAAATTACATCCACTTTTTGATGCGGAAATAGAGGAGGATGAGCACGACGGTGAGCACCATCAAGCCGATGGCGAATGGATAACCGTATGCCCAATGGAGTTCGGGAATATGGTCGAAGTTCATACCATACATACTGGCGATGAGCGTTGGCGGAAGGAAGATTACGTTGACAATGGTGAAAATCTTGATGATTTTGTTCTGCTGGATGTTAACAAGACCGAGGAAGGTGTCTTGGAGATACTCGAGACGGTCGAACGAGAAGCGGGTGTGCTCGATGAGTGAGTTGATGTCCTTGATGATGATGGAGAGTTTAGACTTTGCCTCAGACGGAAAAAGCTCGCTCTTCAACATGTTGGAACATACACGGCTTTTGTCGACGATATTCTCACGGATGAGCATCGTTTTCTCTTGCAACTCTTTGATGGCGATGAGGATGTCGTCGCTGACGTCGTCGTCATCTTTCAATTGATTAGAGAGTACGGTGATTTCGCGTGTCATATCCTCGATGAGGTCGGCATCGTACTCAACTCGAGTTTCGAGCAAGGCGATGAGCACATGGTGACCGCTTGGGTAGTTGCGCGGATTGGCAAACATCTTCTTCACCGTTTCGTTGAACGAACGGAGATGCTGATTGCGAACAGTGACTAGTACGTTGTTTTTGAGAATGAATGAGACTGCCTCTTCTTCGAAGGAGTCGAGAAGGAATTTGGAGTTGGCCACGATGCTATCTTCGGTCTCCATATAGCGTGATGATATCTCGATTTCTTCCATCTCTTCTTCCTCTTGGATATAGATTTTGAGGAATTGCTCGAGCTCGCTTTCGACTTCGACAGTCACGTCGTTGAGGTCGATCCAAATGATTTCATTGAGCGACACTTCAGTGAGAGTGTCCATTGTTTTGCCGATTTTGATTCGGCCATTATCGCGATAGAATATTCTTAGTTCAGACATACATTCAAGTTGAAAGTTGAAAGTTGAAAGTTGAAAGTTGAACCAACGGTTCAAGTTGAAAGTTGAAAGTTGAAAGTTGAAATTTGAAATTTGAACATTCCTCATTCCTAATTCCTCATTCCTAATTTCTCATTTATTCCGACGGAGGCTGACTAAGAATTTGTTGCACGAGGTTGGTGAGGTCGATGAATTCTGCCACCGAGAGTTGCTCGGGGCGTTTATTGAACACCTCTTCGTTCATCGGACGGCCTTGCATAAGGGGTTTGAGCGAGTTGCGCATAGTCTTACGGCGTTGGTTGAACGCTGTTTTGACTACAGAGATGAACAATTTCTCATCGCATCCGAGGCTCTCTTTCGAGTTGCGGGTCATGCGGATGACTGCCGACTTCACCTTTGGAGGCGGATTGAACACATGCTCGTGAACGGTGAATAGATATTCTATATCGTAGAATGCTTGCAAAAGCACTGATGTGATGCCATAGGTTTTCGAGCCGTGTGGCGCTGCAATGCGCTCGGCTACCTCTTTCTGTATCATGCCTGAGCAGACTGGTATGCGGTCACGATGCTCGAGGACTTTGAAGAAGATTTGGCTCGAAATGTTGTAGGGATAGTTGCCAATGACCATGAACGGCCCCTCGCCAACGATAGTGTCGAGATTGAGGCGAAGGAAATCGCCCTCGACCACGTGGAGTTGTGAGTAATGCTCGCGAAGATAGACTACCGACTCGGTGTCGATTTCGATGGCTGTGAGGTTGATATTGGGGTTTTGCAAAAGAAACTGTGTGAGCACACCCATGCCCGGACCAATCTCGATGACACGAGTTGGCTCGGCTGTCGGTAGCGAATCGGCTATTTGCTGCGCTACGCGTAAGTCGGTTAGGAAATGTTGTCCTAAATGTTTCTTTGCTCTTACTTCCATAATAAAAGTCTATAGTCTGCAATCAGCAGACGACATCTTCAAAAAATTGTGCATTGTGCATTGTAAATTGTGCATTTTTGCTTATCTTTGCAGAATATTTACAAAGACACACTTTCAATCTGCAAAAATAACTAATTTTAGCCAAATGACCAAAAAAATAAGAGAAAAAATACACCCTATCAATCAATTCGTCCAAAAACTAATACTTACGATTATTGATTTTGTATATATCCCATTCAAGAAATATATCCCTTATCAACTATTTCGCTATGGTTGTTCGGGTGGCGCGAATATGGTGTTCGACTGGGTTTTATATTTTATTTTCTACAATTTCATATTCTGCCACAACATATTACATGTCGGCCCTATAGCCATCAGTGCCCACATTGCGTCGTTTGTATTCACATTCCCTATCACTTTCCTTAGCGGATTCTGGTTAGGTCGATACATCAGCTTCAAAGAGTCGGAAATGCGTGGCTGGTCGCAACTCGTGCGCTACCTATTCGTGGTGGCTATGTGCATCCTTATCAACTACGTATGCCTCAAATTTTTCGTAGAAATCTGCCATTTCTACCCAACTCCGTCGAAAATGATTACCACAGGCATCACTACTGTATTTAGTTTCTTGATGCAAAAATTCTTCACTTTCAAGGCATGAATTGGAAGAGAATATACAAAATATTCGTCTACACTATCGTTGTGATTGCCTATGGGGTCATAGCATTCAAGCTTGCAACATACAACGACTACTCATCTCTATTCAAGCAATTTACATCTAATTTCTCAACAAATTGGTTCTTCCTTTTAGCTTGCCTAATGCTCATGCCATGCAATATGTTATCCGAAGCACTCAAATGGCGATGCGCTGTGTCTCACATTGAGAGTATTTCCCTCAAAAAAGCTATTATATCAACCCTACGCGGACAAGTTGGCGGCATTGCCACTCCAAACAAACTCGGCGACATACCCACCCGCGCTTTATCGCTACACGAAGGCAACAAAGCATCAGGAATCATTATGGGTTTCATCGCCTCTTGGACTCTCTCTTTCGTAATCATAATTATTGGAGCTATCACATCATACCTCTATTTTGCAACATATTTTGTCGATTTCTTTTATTACGAGGAATATTCCCTATTATTAAATAGCAGTTGCATACTGATAGTTTTACTCATAGTTGCACCTCTTCTACTCAAATTTATCCCTATCGACAAAATCAAATCCAACACTATAAAAACCCTCGCACTAACTCCATACACTAAAATATTCTCTCTCATCGCTCTATCCTTACTGCGATACCTTATTTTTTGCACCCAACTGTTGTTGATGTTCTGGTTTTTCAACTTAAATATAACTATTGCTCAAGCCGTAGTAGTCATACCAACTATATATTTGTTTGCCACCATAACGCCGACTCTGATGACTTCTGAGGCTACAACTCGCAGCGCTTACGCTATTTTCTTATTGTCGCCTATATGTCACCACTCCGAACCAACTATCGCTCTCGCCACTTCGCTGCTTTGGGTCCTAAATTGTGGTTTTCCAATCATAATAGGTTCTTTTCTTTTCAGATTAAAAAAAGGATGATTTTTTTACTAAAAAACCACTCATCAATACAAATTTCCTTTGATTTTCTATTAAAATTTACCTTAATTTTATTTTTTATGTTAAAGTTTACAAAAAAAACATCTAACATAAAAAATAAAATTATATCTTTGCATTGTTTTTTAACACTTATACCAAAAAATGAAAATTCTACTAAAAAAGAACTCTATCTGGATACTTGTTTCATTAATGATAATAGCATTCGCTTTGTTACTATCATTCCAATTCGGCTATGTTATACGCACAAAAAATATAATCACAAAACAATATTCCGATGCAGTACAACGTAGCCTCTATCGCACAGTAAAATCTATCGAAGAAGCAGAGGTATTAACATACATAGATGAATCATTTAAGAACGACACTCCTGAAGCCCGTAAAGCAAAAGAAGCTATCAAAAAAGCACGTAGCGAAGATATTCAAAATATTATTGAACAACATATAGATTCAATTATAACAAACAATAACAACTTATTAAATGCCAACCAACCAAATACATCGATATCTGCTGCCACCCAAAAATATAACGAAAAACAATACAAACGCTTCATTCAAGCTAAAAGCTTGATGGAAATTGTAACCGCAAAACTACTAAACGACTCTCACAATCGCGACATCACAACTCGCATAGACCCCTATTATCTTCGCGATCAATTAACATACAACCTCGAACAAAATGGCATTACAAGCGAATTCTATTTTGCCGTATCAGACAAAAACAGCAAAACAATACACCGATTCAATGAGAAAACTTTCAATATCACCTCCACAGAAAGTTTCAAACAACAACTATTCCCATCAGACAAAGAAACAAAAAATCCATACTTCCTATACATATTTTTCCCAAACAAAAACAAAGAATTCATACCAAATATAAAAATATTATACCCTCCTTTCATCATAACAATATTATTGCTAATCATCTGTATAACTACAATATTATACATATTCCGACAACAAAAACTAAATGAAATCAAAACCGATCTCATCAACAACATGACCCACGAACTAAAAACTCCAGTGGCGTCAATCTCTCTCGCATCACAAATGCTCAACGACTCAAGCGTATCAAAATCACCTCAAATGCTCGAGCACATCTCAAAAATAATACGCGACGAAACCAAACGACTAACATTCCTCGTCGACAAAGTATTACAAATGTCCATCTTCGAACAACAAAACATAAAAATCGAACTACAAGAAAACAACATCAACGAAATACTTCAAACCATCACAGAAAACTATTCACTAAAAGTACACTCCAAAGGAGGCAACCTATACACCGAACTCCACGCCCACAACGCCTTCGTAGAAATCGACGAAATGCACTTCGCCAACATAATCTACAACCTCCTTGACAACGCCGTAAAATATTCACGCGAAAACACACCAATAATCATAACAATCTCGACATGGAACGACAAAGATAAACTATACATCTCCATAGAAGACAACGGAATGGGCATAAAAAAAGAATACCTAAAACACATTTTCGACAAATTCTACCGCGTACCAACAGGCAATCGCCACGACATAAAAGGATTTGGACTCGGACTATCCTACGTCAAAAAAATAGTAAAACTACACAACGGAAACATAAAAGTAGAATCAGAACCAAACATTGGCACAAAATTCGTAATTGAATTAAAAACAATAGAAATATAAACCGAATTAGAGTTTTTAGGTTAAAAAACATCTATTTCGCTTTAACCCCCTAACCTTTTAAACATATGGAAAAAACAAAAATCCTTCTCTGCGAAGACGACGAAAGCCTAGGCATGCTTCTTCGCGAATACCTTCAAGCAAAAAACTACAACGTAACCCTCGCCCCTGACGGAGAAGCCGGTTACCAACTATTCACAAACGACAAATTCGACCTCTGCATTCTCGACGTAATGATGCCCAAAAAAGACGGTTTCACTCTCGCACAAGACATCCGAAAAATCAATAACGTCATGCCAATCGTATTCCTTACTGCCAAATCACTCAAAGACGACGTCCTCGAAGGATTCCGCATCGGAGCCGACGACTACATCACTAAACCATTCTCTATGGAAGAAATGTTGCTTCGCATTGAAGCCATCATGCGTCGAATCAGCGGAAAACGCAACAAAAACGGCAACGAATACCAACTCGGAAGCATGACATTCGACATCCAAAAACAAACCCTAACCACAAACAAAGGCATCATAAAACTCACAACAAAAGAATGTGACCTCCTCGCTTTGCTCATACAAAACGCAAACAACATCCTCGAACGCGACTACGCACTCAAAACAATCTGGATCGAATGCACAACCTACAACGCTCGTAGCATGGATGTTTACATCACAAAACTCCGCAAAATAATAAAAGACGACCCAGAAGTCGAAATCATAAACATCCACGGCAAAGGCTACAAACTCGTAATCCCATAACAAACAAATACACTAAACACAAAATGCTATGCTAAAACAAAATCAGCATAGCATTTTTTATATCCACACCACAACCTCCAACTAGCCATCCAATAACTAAAACATACAATAAATATACTATAAATATAGGATAAATATACTATAAATATATAATAAACATAGTATAAAGCATACTACAAACACACAAAACAACCCCTTTTTGTATAAAATACAAGAATTAAGTTTTTTTTTGATTTTTTATTTTTCCACCTCAATTTATTTTTGTAAATTTGCAATGTGAAAAACAAGTGTCTTTTCCCAAAGCACAAAACCTCACAAAACAAAATAAATTATTAACATTTTATATATAAAACTATGGCAAATATCGATTTATCTAAGTATGGCATCAATGGTGCGGTAGAAGTTCTCCACAACCCATCATACGATGTACTCTTCGCTGAAGAAACAAAACCAGGTCTTGAAGGTTTCGACAAAGGTCAAGTTACTGAACTTGGTGCTGTAAACGTTATGACAGGTGTTTACACAGGTCGTTCTCCTAAAGACAAATTCTTTGTAATGGACGAAGTTAGCAAAAACACCGTATGGTGGACTTCTGACGAATACAAAAACGACAACAAACCTGTTACTCAAGATACTTGGAATGCTCTTAAAGACCTCGCTGTCAAAGAACTTTCTAACAAAAAATTGTATGTAGTTGACACATTCTGCGGTGCAAACGCTAACTCTCGTCTCAAAGTGCGTTTCATCATGGAAGTAGCATGGCAAGCTCACTTCGTGACTAACATGTTCATCCGCCCAACTGCTGAAGAACTCGCTAACTACGGCGAACCTGATTTCGTAGTATTCAACGCTTCTAAAGCTAAAGTTGAAAACTACAAAGAACTCGGCCTTAACTCTGAAACTGCTGTAGTATTCAACCTTACAAGCCGCGAACAAGTTATCATCAACACTTGGTATGGTGGTGAAATGAAAAAAGGTATGTTCTCTATCATGAACTACCTCCTCCCACTCCGCGGCATGGCTTCTATGCACTGCTCGGCTAACACTAACGAAAAAGGCGAAACTGCTATCTTCTTCGGTCTTTCAGGTACAGGTAAAACTACTCTCTCAACTGACCCTAAACGTCAACTCATCGGCGACGACGAACACGGTTGGGACGACGAAGGTATCTTCAACTTCGAAGGTGGTTGCTATGCTAAAGTTATCAACCTCGACAAAGACAGCGAACCTGACATCTACAACGCTATCCGTCGCGATGCACTTCTCGAAAACGTTACAGTAGACGCAGAAGGCAAAATCGACTTCGCAGATAAGAGCGTAACTGAAAATACACGCGTATCTTACCCAATCCACCACATCAACAACATCCAACCAGGTTCTAAAGCTCCTGCTGCTAAGAAAGTGATTTTCCTTTCAGCTGACGCATTTGGTGTGTTACCTCCAGTATCTATCTTATCTCCAGAACAAACTCAATACTACTTCCTTTCTGGTTTCACAGCTAAATTGGCTGGTACTGAACGCGGTATCACTGAACCAACTCCTACTTTCTCGGCTTGCTTCGGTGCTGCATTCCTTTCTCTCCACCCAACTAAATACGGTGAAGAACTTGTTAAGAAAATGCAAGCTTCAGGTGCAACTGCTTACCTCGTAAACACTGGTTGGAACGGTACAGGCAAACGTATCTCTATCAAAGATACTCGCGGTATCATCGACGCAATCCTCGACGGTTCAATCGACAAAGCTCCAACAAAAACAATCCCTATGTTCGACTTCGTTGTGCCAACAGAATTGCCTAACGTAGATCCAAAAATCCTCGACCCACGCGACACTTATGCTTGCGCTTGCCAATGGGAAGAAAAAGCTAAAGACCTCGCTAGCCGTTTCATCAAAAACTTCGAGAAATTCACTGGCAACGAAGCTGGTAAAGCTCTCGTAGCTGCTGGTCCAAAATTGTAATTAACAATTTCAAAAGCATAAAACAAAAAATCTCTTGTTTTTCAATAAACAAGAGATTTTTTTTGTTATTTTACTTGCTCAATCAATTATATTTCAGTAACTTTGTACCATAAATAGCTATTTTAAAACAACAAAAATCTAAATCTAAAAAATTATGAAGAAATTTACTCTCCTACTCGTAGCTCTATTCGCTTCATTAGCTACTTTTGCCGACTACTATGTTGCTGGTTCATCTTCACTTTGTGGTAGCAATTGGAGCAACAACGATGCCAACAACAAAATGACTCTCACAAATGGCGTTTATGTTAAATCGTACGCCAACGTTCCTGCAGGATCACACGAATTCAAAATCACTAACGGAACTTGGGACGACTCAAAAGGCGCATGGTGTGTAGATGCCTCAACAAGTACTCCTGGCTATACTGGCTCCGACAATATCTCTTTCACCCTACTAAATGCCACAAATATCACTATCTCTTACAACGAAAGCACCGACAAAATCACTCTCAAAGCTGAAGGATTAGACCGTTTCGGCACATTTACAATCAACTCTTATACCCTTTGTGGCGATTTCCCATGCTTCAACGGAAATTGGTCTCCTGCCAATACTACAAACAATATGACAAAAGATAACAATGGCATTTGGACAAAAACATACGAAAACGTAACTCTTGATGCAAAAAAATATCAATACAAAGTTGCAGCAAATAACACTTGGGGCAATGGCGAATTTCCGACTCAAGGCAACAAAGAATACGAAATCAAAGAAGCAGGTGCATATAATCTAACCTTCACTTATAACCCAACAAAACCAGAACTTACCTGCAACGCAACTTTAATCGGTGCAGCCCAAGTTATATTATATCCAGAAAACACAACTATTTATGTAACCATCCATTCTCAATGGACTGCCGATAATGCTCGTTTCGCAACCTATTTCTTTGGTGCAAACGGCGATATCTGGACTAATATGACCATCATAGAAAACAATACCTACTCTGTAGTTGTTCCTAAAGGTGAGTGGAAAGGTGCTATTTTCTGCCGCATGAATCCAGAAACAATCGACAACACTTGGGATAACCTTTGGGGTGCGCAAACAACTGACGTAATTTACGAAGAAGGCAAAAACCACTATATAATCAACAGCGAAGATCAAACATGGGACGGCAACAAACCAAGTGGACAATGGAGCATATATAAAAGTAACAACAACGACCCTGAAAAGCCTCAACCAGAAGCGTACGTCTACACACTCTGTGGAGACTCTATTATATTCGGCACAAACTGGAACGAAACCGACACCAACAACGATATGACCAAAGGCGAAGATGGCATTTGGACTAAAGAATACACAAACATAACACTTACTAAAGGTACTTATGAATACAAACTTGTAGCCAATCACAATTGGGAAACCACAGGCAAATACCCTTCTGACAACACAAATATGACTCTATATATCGCTAAAAACGGTAAATATAACATTACTTTTACTTTTGACCCAGCCAAACCTGAACTCAAAGCTTTTGCAACTAACACCGAAGAACCTGTAAGCGTAAACAATATCAACATTAACAACATTTATGTTGACAACAAAACTATCTACAGCGAAATAGATATCACTATCTACTCTATCACAGGCCAAAACGTAACAAACCTCAACGGAAACCTCAAAAACGGAGTATATATTGTAAAAGCAGCTAACGCTACCACTAAAGTTATCGTGAAATAATTAACGAACTAACACCAAAATTATCCAAATAAAAAAGGCGACCAAATCGGTCGCCTTTTCTATTATCTATCAAATCAGAAAGTTCTACGCAAGAACTGGATTGAGCTTTCGATATGTGGATACATCACCTCGTCGTCTTGGATGAATGGCACCACTTTGCGATATTCTGCTACCAATACCTCGATTGCTGGCGATGATTTAGCAGGACGGCGGAACTCTAATGCTTGTGCAGCATTGAAAAGTTCGATAGCCAACACGCGCTCTGTGTTCAATGCCACACGGATAAGTTTTGTAGCCGCATTTGCTCCCATCGACACGTGGTCTTCTTGTCCTTGGCTCGATTCGATTGAGTCAACCGATGCAGGCATACACAATCCTTTGCTTTGACTCACGATAGACGCTGCTGTGTATTGTGGAATCATAAAGCCAGAGTTCAAACCTGGGTTAGCCACAAGGAAGTTAGGCAATCCACGTTTGCCACCTATCAATTGTGTCACACGTTGACCAGAGATTGAACCAAGTTCAGCAAGTGCTATAGCCAAGAAGTCCATTGTGATTGCCAATGGTTGTCCGTGGAAGTTACCTGCCGAGATTACCATATCTTTTTCTGGAATCACTGTTGGGTTATCAGTTGCCGAGTTAATTTCTGTTTCAACTACCGAGCGCACGTATGCGATAGCATCTTTTGATGCACCATGCACTTGAGGCATGCAACGGAATGAATATGGGTCTTGCACGTGTACTTTTGGACGACGAATCAACTCGCTACCTTCCATAATTTCACGGATACGAGCAGCAGTTGTCAATTGTCCGTTATGTGGGCGCACTGCGTGCACTTCGTGAGTAAATGGTTCGATACGGCCATCGAATGCATCTAATGATACGCAACCAATCATATCAGCAGCTGCGCTCAATTCGTCGGCTTTGATGAGTGCCCATGTTGCGTGAGCAGCCATAAATTGTGTACCATTCAACAATGCCAAACCTTCTTTAGATTTCAAAGTGATAGGTTCCCAACCAAATTTAGCGTTAACCTCTGCTGCCGGTTGTTTTTTACCTTCGTAATATACCTCACCAAGACCAAGCAATGGCAAAGACATGTGTGCCAATGGAGCCAAGTCGCCCGATGCACCGAGAGAGCCTTGTTGATATACTGCAGGCAATACACCCTCGTTATACATATCTACCAAGCGTTGAACTGTCACCAATTGCACGCCTGATACGCCATATTGCAATGATTGGATTTTGAGGAATACAATGAGTTTTACGATTTCTTGATCTACTTCATCGCCTGTACCACATGAGTGGCTCATAACAAGATTCTTTTGAAGTTGAGAGAGCTCCTCTGCGCCTACGCTGATATTACACAATGAACCGAAACCTGTGGTCACACCATAGATTGGTTCTTTTTGTGTTTTCATCTTATTGTCGAGATATTCGCGACAAAGATTGATACGACGGATAGATTCTTCAGAAAGTTTGAGTTTATAATCTTCTGTAATGATGCGTTTTACGTCATCAATAGTGATTTTTGCAGGAGAAATTTCGTGAATTTTCATAATATGTAATTTTTATAAGACAAAAGAACATAAATACATATTCTATGTTCTTATGTTCTTCTGTCTTTTTTTTATTTATTATTTCAATGCATTTTTAATAATTGAATCGTCTTCTACGATGTTTGGAATTGTAACTACCAAGTTTGGAGTACGTTCCATTTCACGTTTGATAGCAAACATAGCACCTTCGTTACGAGCCCAGCTACGACGAGCAATACCATTGTTTACGTCCCAAAGAAGCATTGATTTCAAACGACGTTCTGAGTCTGCCGAGCCATCAATCATCATACCGAAACCACCATTGATAACTTCGCCCCAACCTACACCGCCACCATTGTGGATAGATACCCAAGTAGCACCACGGAATGCATCACCAATACAGTTATGTACAGCCATATCTGCTGTGAACGATGAACCATCATAGATGTTAGATGTTTCACGGAATGGAGAGTCTGTACCCGATACGTCATGATGATCACGACCAAGAACTACTGGAGCCGACAATTCACCTGAAGCAATTGCATCATTGAATGCTTTTGCAATTTTAGCACGACCTTCTGCATCAGCATAAAGGATACGAGCTTGCGAGCCTACCACCAATTTATTCTTTTGAGCCTCTTTAATCCAGTGAATATTATCTTCCAATTGACCACGAATCTCTTCTGGCGCAGTGCGAAGAATTTCTTCTTGCACCTCAGTTGCAATGCGGTCAGTAATAGCCAAGTCTTTAGGATCACAACTTGTACATACCCAACGGAATGGACCGAAACCGTAGTCAAAGAACATAGGACCCATGATATCTTGTACGTATGATGGATAACGGAAACGACCATTTTCGCCCATTACATCAGCACCAGCACGTGATGCTTCAAGCAAGAATGCGTTACCATAATCAAAGAAGTACATATCATTAGCAGTCAATTTATTAATAGCTGCTGCATGACGACGCAATGACTCTTGCACTGCTTCTTTGAATTTTTCTGGCTCTTCTGCCATCATGCGATTACTTTCTTCGTATGAATAACCTACTGGATAGTAACCACCTGCCCATGGATTGTGCAATGATGTTTGGTCAGAGCCAAGATTAACTTTAATATTATCAGCAGCCAATCTTTCCCACAAGTCAACCACGTTACCTTGATAAGCCAACGAAACTGCCTCTTTATTTTTAGAAGCTTCAAGCATACGAGGGATCAATTGATCCAAATCAGTATAAACTTCATCTACCCAACCTTGTGAGTGACGAACATGCACTGCTTTAGGGTTCACCTCTGCAATCACAGCCACTACACCAGAGATAACACCAGCTTTTGGTTGAGCGCCCGACATACCACCAAGACCGGCAGAGATAAATATTTGACCAGGGATCTCTTTAGCCAAACCTTTTTGGATTTGTTTACGAGCAGCGTTCAACACTGTGATAGTTGTACCATGAACAATACCTTGAGGGCCGATATACATATATGAACCAGCAGTCATCTGACCATATTGGCTCACACCAAGAGCATTGAATTTTTCCCAATGGTCTGGTTTCGAATAGTTAGGAATAACCATACCATTTGTCACCACCACGCGTGGAGCATCTTTATGCGATGGGAACAATCCCATTGGATGACCAGAATACATAACCAATGTTTGCTCATCTGTCATCTCGCACAAATATTTCATTGTCAAACGATATTGAGCCCAATTTTGGAACACCGCGCCATTACCACCATAAGTAATCAACTCATGTGGGTGTTGAGCCACAGCATAATCAAGGTTATTATTAATCATCAACATAATCGCAGCCGCTTGTTTCGAACGTGCTGGATAATCATTGATATTACGCGCCTTCATTTCATAATCTGGACGCAAACGATACATATAAATACGTCCATACGTACGCAACTCCTCAGCAAATTCAGGAGCCAACTCTGCATGGTGTTTTTTAGGGAAATAACGCAACGCATTACGCAATGCCAACTCTTTTTCCTCTGCTGTCAAAATCTCTTTACGCTTAGGAGCATGGTTAATCTCTGGCTCATAAGCCTTTGGTTGAGGCAACACGTCAGGAATACCTGCCGCAATGTCTTTTCTAAATTCTTCAAGTGTCATAGTATCAGGAATTTTAAATGTTAAATACAAATACAACACAAGTCTGACATAGTCCAACAATATAAAGTCCGTTGAATGACGAACGCAGACTATCGACTTTTAATTCGCAAAGATACATATTTTTCCGCAAATCCGCAATAATTTTAACCCAAAAAAATCCACAAAAAACATCCTATTCTCCATTCCCTACTCCATACACCTTACACCACAAGCCATATTCCCTACTCTCTTCTTATCTACAACATACTATAAATATACTATAAACATATGATAAATATACTATAAATATAGTATAAATATACTATAAAGCAATCTTCAGCAACACTACACAATCATTAAAAACAACATTTCCATTCATCTCCAACAGCCATTTCACAAATTGACATTATTTTTTTTATTTTTTTGCATTGCAATATATCTATTTTTTAGTAACTTTGTAACTAAAATAAAAACCAGCGAAACCAAGTAAGCCTCATTACTCACTACTCGCTACTAAAAATCTCAAAATATGATTTCATATAACACCGAAAACGTAAAAATGCCAAAACTAGGCAAACGCGAAACTAATGCTTGGATTAAGGCAGTGGCTACAAAATATGGCAAAAAAATAGGCGAAATAGCCTACATATTTTGCAACGACGAAAAAATATTAGAAGTAAACAAAGAATATCTCCAACACGACTATTACACTGATATCATTACATTTGACTATTGCGAGAACAACATACTGAATGGAGATATTTTTATCTCATTAGACACTGTAAAAAGTAATGCTGAGGAATTTGGCGTATCATTCGACAACGAACTCCATCGCGTACTCATTCATGGCATTTTGCACCTTTGCGGACAAGACGACCAAACCCCAGAACTCCGTGCCGAAATGATTGCAAAAGAAAATGATGCACTTGCAATGAGAAACGAGAGATGAAAGCAATTGTGCTGACATCAACGCTGTATAGCGACAATAGTTATATGCTCAATTTATTTACTGACGAATTGGGTTATGTTGTTGTATCTGTCAAAGTTGGCAAACGTAGCAAAGTAAGATTATCGCATATTCAGCCACTAACTCTATTGTCATTAGAACTACACGGCCGACCTTCACAACAAGTGATGCACATAACAGAATGCATAGCCCTCCCAGGGTGCGAATCAATAGCAACCAACCCTACCAAAATGCTTACAGCTCAGTTTCTTGCCGAATTCTTAAACCACACATTACGACAAGTACAAAGCGATTTAGGCCTATTCAATTTCATATTCGAGTCAATATGCCAGTACAACTCAATAGAGCGAGGTATAGCCAATTTCCACCTAACATTTTTAGTGAAACTAACTCACTATATGGGCTTTTTCCCAAATCTCGAAGGGTTAGACTCTGGCGTCTGCTTCGACCTTGAAAATGGATGTTTCGTGCGCCGACTACCACTACACAACAACTATCTGCTACCCAACGACACCATGGCATTTGTACACCTACTTCGCTTAGATTACAACACAATGTATCTCTTTGACATCAACCGCCAACAACGCAACCAAATCATCGACTACATAATAAAATACTACAAACTACACATGGCAGAATTCGGCGAATTACGCTCGCTCGACATTCTCCGCGAAATTTAAAATGGCACTTCCAACAACATTAGGCACCGAACCAATAGGGCGACTATTACGACAATATGCCATACCAGCTATCGTCGCAATGACAGCTTCATCGCTATACAACATGATTGACAGCATCTTCATCGGTCAAGGCGTTGGCCCTTTGGCTATCTCAGGATTAGCTGTTACATTCCCATTCATGAACCTCGCAGCCGCATTCGGCTCATTAGTAGGCGTCGGCGCAAGCACCATAGTATCAGTAAAATTAGGACAAAAAGACTACACCACCGCTCGCAAAGCATTAGGCAACGTAGTAGCTCTCAATGTAATAATAGGTGTCGTATTCATGACAATATCACTCCTATTCCTCAACAAAATATTGCTCTTCTTCGGTGCCAGCGAAAACACGTTACAATATGCACGAGAATACATGGAAATCATCCTCTATGGCAACGTAGTAACACACATGTATCTCGGACTCAATGCCGTAATGCGTTCTTCAGGCCATCCACAAAAAGCAATGGCAATGACTATTGTAACCGTAATACTCAACGCAATACTCGACCCTATCTTCATATTCGGCTTCGGCTGGGGCATTCGCGGAGCTGCAATCGCCACCATATTAGCACAAATAGTAGCACTCACATGGCTACTCATCGAATTTACCAACAAAAAAGAGCTATTACACTTCGAATCAGGCATATTCAAACTCGACCAACGCATCGTATCATCATCATTATCAATCGGCATGGCACCATTCCTTATGAACGTAGCATCATGCATCATTGTCATTTTCATCAATAATGGGCTACAACAACACGGAGGCGACCTCGCCATCGGTGCATACGGAATCGTCAACCGCATAACCTTTATTTTCGTAATGATTGTAATGGGTCTCAACCAAGGAATGCAACCTATTGCAGGATATAATTATGGCGCAAGAAATATAGATAGAATGCTAAATGTATTAAAGTTAACCATAATTTGGGCTACGGTAATTATGACCCTGGGCTTTGTAATCTGCGAATTTACACCAGGATTGATTGCACGCATCTTCACATCCGACGCAGAACTCATCGAACGCTCTATACGAGGTATGCGCATCGTAGCAATCTTCTTCCCAATCATTGGGATGCAAATGGTTACAGGTAACTTCTTCCAGAGTATCGGCATGGCACGCCAAGCCATATTCCTCTCATTAACCCGACAACTAATATTTCTATTGCCATGCTTGATTGTGTTACCACAATTCTTTGGAGCCGACGGAGTTTGGGCATCTCTACCAACCGCAGACATACTATCATGGATAGTATCAGTGTCGGTATTAATTTACTATTTACGCAGATTCAAACAAGGAAAAATTGAATATAAACTATGATTATAACTATAGGACGCCAATTGGGTAGTGGCGGATTGGAGATTGGTCGCTTACTCGCCGAACGATTGAATTTAGCATTCTACGACAAAGAACTTCTCACCGAAGCAGCTCGTCATAGTGGCATATGCCCCGAATGTTTCCAACAAGCTGACGAACAAGCCAAACACACATTTGGCGGAGTTGGCATCTTCGGTATGCGATTCCCATTTGTTGGCGATGGCAATACGTCGTACAACTCGATGATTTCGGGCGATAATTTGTTTCTCATACAAAGCGAAACAATAGTGAAACTCGCAGAGAATGAACAAGGAGCAGTGTTTGTGGGACGATGCGCCGACTATGTGTTGCGTGAGCGAAACGATGTAGTATCGGTGTTTATTACCGCCAAAGAGGCAGACAAAGTGAAACGATTGTGCGACCGCAGAGGATGCACCGAAGCAGAGGCGCGCGATATGATGAAAAAGGTTGATAAACAACGCTCAGCATACTACGACTACTACGCAAGCAGAGAATGGGGCGTAGCATCGAGCTATGATATTTGCATAAATTCGTCGTTATTGGGCATAGAAGGGACTGTTGATGCTATTATTAATATTGTGAGAAGAAAATGATTATACTAAGCATAGGCACAAACATTGGCGACCGCGAACGGAATATTGAGAATGCAGTTAAGGCATTGGACGAAATAGGCAAAGTAACTACCATATCACCTATATACTCATCTGAACCATGGGGATTTGAGTCAGAAAATGGATTTTACAACATTGCCCTAATTCTTGAAACTTCACTTTCGCCTCTCGAATTATTAAAAGAAACACAACGCATTGAAAAAGAATTAGGCCGCACAGCCAAAACCACAACCACCTATACCGACCGCATAATTGATATTGACTTAATCGATTACGACAATCAAATCATCGATACAGATACACTCACACTACCCCATAAACTGATGCACAAACGCAATTTCGTACTCTACCCACTCACCGACATTGCTCCTGAATGGCAACACCCAACCCTGAAACTCACTGCCTTAGAACTCAAAAAAGCATCAACTGATCCCTCAACGGTTCACATTTTAACCACAACTACAGAATAACAAATTACTATTGCATATTTGCATTTTTTATTGTACCTTTGCGGTATAAATCAAAGCTTATGGAAAATAGAAGTTCAGTTCTCTTAATATTTACTGGTGGCACTATCAGTATGGGCGAAAATAGCTCAAACCACTCACTTGCACCTCTTGATACGAAACAAGTACTTAGCTTTATCCCTGAGTTGCAAATGCTAAATGTAAACATAGCCTCTGTATCATTCTCTCCACTCATTGACTCAAGCGATATTCAACCTTCAAATTGGATTGAAATTGGGCACCACATCGAAACTCACTATAACAACTTCGATGGTTTTGTTGTCCTTCATGGTACTGACACTATGGCTTATTCTGCAGCAGCACTATCATTTATGCTTGATGGTTTACGAAAACCTGTTATTTTCACAGGTTCGCAATTACCTGTTGGCGTACTCCGTAGCGATGCAAAAGAAAATCTTATAACTGCCATCGAACTTGCTGCTGCAAAAAATGAAAACGGTGAAGCAATGGTACCAGAAGTAGCACTTATGTTTGAAGGCAAATTAATGCGTGGCAATCGCACAACTAAACGTAATGCAGAAGACTTTGATGCATTCGCTTCATTCAACTATCCTGAATTAGTACGTGCAGGCGTACACTTAAAATACTACGAACACAATATTCACCGCGAAGCTAACGATGCACAACTTACTGTAGCCAACCATTTTGACGACAATATTGTAGTACTAAAAATGTTCCCTGGCATTCGTCCTGAAACCGTAAAAGCTATCTACTCTATCGCAGGACTTCGCGCAGTAGTATTAGAAACATTCGGTTCTGGAAATGCTCCTACAGCACAATGGTTATGCGATATCATCAGTGAAGCCACAGCAAATGACATCGTAACTATAAATATAACTCAATGCCGTGCTGGCTCTGTAGAAATGGGTCACTACGAAGCAAGTGTAAACTTGATTAAAGCAGGTGTTGTATCAGGACACGATATGACTTTAGAGGCTGCAGTAGCTAAATTGATGTTCTTACTTGGGAAATACGATACTGCCGAGGATGTTAAAAAAGAAATGGCTGTACCTTTAAGAGGAGAAATGACTATATAATCAATTCACCTTACATACTCTTATAAACTTAATGGACTACAATAAATTAAAATATTCGCGAGGACAACAAATTGTATTTGCGGTCCTCGCATGTTTTATTATAATTTGTTTCGTAACAAATTGGAGTATCCTAAAATTTCATTCTCAAATAGAAAATAATTTTGCACCTGATTCTATTTTACTTTCAAATATTTCCTCATTTGAAGCCAAACTTGACTCATTTGAGTGGCTACATCAACAAGAATTTTCACCTCAACATAAAAGAAATTTATTGCGAGAAAGATTTAACTTCGATCCAAACACAATTGATAGTATAGATATACTCAGACTCGGATTCCAGCCTTTTATGGCATACAATTGGTTACAATATCGCCGCCATGGAGGCAAAATATATAGTTGCCAAAAATTGAAAACTATATACAACATTGATACCCTATTAGTAGATTCTTTATGCAAATTTATGAGCTTTGAATCAATCAAGCCAATAACAAAAGACACAATTAAATACACTCCTAAAGAATTTTTTACATTCGAACTAAATAGTGCAGACACAATTCTACTCAGCCAACTTCCAGGTATTGGCATCGGAAGAGCTAAAATGATTACAAACTACAGATTGCAAATAGGTGGATTCTACACCGCAGAACAACTAAAAGAAATAGAAAATATTCCAGATTCAGTTATTGATAATTTAACACCCTATATCAATATAGAACTTGATTCAATAAAGAAAATAGACATTAACAAAAGTAGCATCAAACGCCTACACCGCCATCCATATATCACCTATTACCAAGCAAAAGCAATATATAATCTCCGCTGGGACAAACAACACAAAGGAATAATTGAAAATATAGAAGAACTAAAAAAAATATTTACCGAAGAAGAATTTAAAAAAATTAAACCTTATTTAAAAACAAAATAGCTCAATAAGTCTGAACAACTAATTGGGCTATTTTAATATATTACTTTCTCATTCGCAATCGTATCTCTGTAAGTACCTTTTTAGTATAAAGTGGAAAATCACCATTCATCATCCACGAATAATATGCTGGTTCTATACGAAAAACCTCCTCAACCGAACGTCCTTTGTGCTTTCCAAAATTGAATACCTCCACTCCATTATCATCCAAAACTATACGACCCGCATAATCTACATTACGATTATATTTAGTAAATTTAGACAAAAACTCCACATCATTTTGTAGTTCAGAATAACGATCAAGTTGCGCCATCAACACCTCATAAGTAGCTCGAGTATCAGCATTAGCACTATGAGCATCAACAAGTTCAGTATTACAATAGAAACGATAAGCAGCTTCAAGTGTACGCTTCTCCATTTTATGAAACACAACTTGTACATCAATAAAGCGACTATTTCCAAAATCAAAATCAGCTTCAGCTCGCAACAATTCTTCAGCCAAAAACGGGACATCAAAACTATTAGAATTATACCCCGCTATATCACAACCCTTAAAATCATTAGCTATAGATTGCGCTACATGCTTAAAAGTAGGACAATCTTTAACATCTTCATCTGTAATACCATGCACCGCTGACGACTCAACAGAAATAGGCATTTCTGGATTAATGCGCAACGTTTTTGACTCCTCATTACCATTAGGATATACCTTAAGATAGGCAATTTCAACAATACGGTCCGTCATAATATTCAACCCTGTAGTTTCAAGGTCAAAAAATATCAATGGTTTACGAATATTTAATTTCATAAAGTAATATGCTCTGCTAAAATTGGTTGATTAAGAAAAATAGATGCTGAAGAAGCAAATTTCTCAACTGATTCAGTAGTAAGAAAACGAACTGTGCCGCCACGTGAACAAAGAGTATCTATTTCAGGATGACGACCAAGATAATCTTCAAGCGAAGCCGCTACTATATCGCCTTGCGTAAGCACCTTAACTCCTACTGGCACCGCTTCCTCTAACTGACTAAGTAACAAAGGATAATGTGTACAGCCTAAAATAAGTGTATCAATATTCGCTTTTTTAGAAAAAAGTGTATCTATATACTTATGAACAAAATAAGTAGCTCCAGGTGTATTATGTTCATTACTTTCAATAAGTGGCACCCACATCGGGCATGCTTGACCAATAACCTCTATATCAGGAAATAATTTGGCTACCTCTAATGGATAAGAGTTACTCTGAATAGTACCCTCTGTAGCTACAAGACCAACACAACGTGTTTTGGTTATCTCTCCAATTGCCTCTACAGTAGGACGTATAACACCTAATACACGACGTGATGGTGCAAGACAAGGCAAATCATTTTGTTGAATAGTTCGCAATGCCTTAGCTGAAGCAGTATTACATGCAAGTATAACTAATTGACAATCTTCATCAAAAAGACGTTTCACACATTCAAGCGTATACTGATAAACCACCTCGAACGAACGTGGACCATATGGTGTACGCGCATTATCACCAAAATAGATATAATCATATTGAGGCAATCGTGCTCGTATCTTTTCTAATATAGTAAGACCCCCATAACCCGAATCAAAAACACCTATTTTCATAAACCCAACTCTATTTTTACTAAAGAAGTCAAATCTATACACTGAGCCGACATATAAAGAGGTTGCCCTTGGTCAAAAAGAATTGTTATCTGCTCACGAGCACATACATATTTAATTGCTTTATCAATATATTCATTGATGGGAGCATACAATTCAGCGCGCTGCTTCGCAAGTTCCTCTTGATAACGTTTCTTATACATTGCCATACGAGCCTCTAACTCTGTAATCTCTGTTTGACGCGCAAGCTTTATAGGCTCTGACATCTGCTTATTACGTTCAAGATATAATTTAACTTTATTCTCATATTCTTTAGTCATCTTCACAAATTCTGCTTTATAGTCTTCTTCAAGTTTAAACAACTCTTTTTCTATTGTTTCCACTTGAGGTATCTGCGCTATAATCGAATCACGATTAATATATGCAATACGCACAACCACAGAATTTGACTGCGAAACAGATAGGTTATCTTGCGAATAAAGTGTTACCCCTACCAAGAGAGATAACACTATTATTAAAAATGATTTCTTCATTACTATTAAATTTTTGTCAGAAAAATCCAACTAAGCTGACAATCTGAAAATCAGACATTAAAGAATACCCAATTCTTTTTTCACTGCTGGAGTAATATCAATAGCAGCATCGCTTTTATAGAGTATTGCTCCTGACATCATGTCATAAACCATTGTCAAACCTTGCTTTTTACTTACAGTTTCAATAGCAGTACGAAGTTTATCTTGCAATGGTTGAAGCAATTCCATTTGTTTTTTTTGTGCTTCTTGTTGAAGTGTTTGATATGTAGTTTGAAGACGTTGTTGAAGACTCATCAATTCTTCTTCTTGCACTTTACGAATAGCTTCTGACATTGTCGCTTTTTCTTGTTCGTATTTAGCAAATTTGTCTTGAATTTCTTTCTCCATATCTTGCAAATACTTCATATTTTTTTCATTAAAATCCGCTAATTGTTTTTCAACATCATTAACTTCTGGCATCATCATCATCACCTCTTGTGAGTTGATATAACCAAGTTTAACTGTTTGAGCCATTGCAAAAAGTGGCAACACTGTAGCCACCAAAAAAAGTGTGATTTTTTTTAACATAATTTTATTCGTATTTAGTTATTAATATTTCTATAAATTTATTTCGAGTATCCAAGTTTTTCAAGAAGTTCATCGCTAATATCAATTTTTGGTGATGCAAATATAAGATTATTAGTCGATGATTTATCAAGCACTACTTGATAACCTTGTTGCTCGCAAATCTCTTGAAGTGCATTATAAATTTCATCTTGAATTGGTTTTACCAATGCCTCACGTTTTTTAAACAACTCTCCATCAGGAGCAAAATACTTACGCTTCAAATCATTTGCCTCTTTCTCTTTTGCAATTATTTCATCTTCACGTTTCTTTTTCATCTCATCCGAAAGGAATACAAGCTCTGTTTGATAATTTTTATACATAGTCTGCACCTCTATCAAGATAGCCTCAACCTCTTTTTGCCATTTTTTAGATATCTGGTCAAGCTGCTCATTCGCTGTTTCATACGCAGGTATTGCACTCATAATATAATCCATATCAACAAGCACAACCTGTTCGCCTTTTGCTGCAAGATTAAGAGTCATCATCACAGCACACAATATTACAAATAACTTTTTCATATTTTCTTTTTTTATTGTTTTAGACCTTTTATCGTCCTTTTAGTTTAATCGCCTCAAAACAAACCTACACTCTATCCTTAATTAACGTCAGTTTGATATTTTTTTTGAGGTATTACAGATGACCATTTTCTTGCTTAAAGGTTGCTTGAAGGTATGGTTCACTATCTTGGAAGTTATAGTTATCCTATGAAGCGGTATACTATTGGTATAGGAAAAATATATTATTTTCCTACCGAACTGACGTTAAAACTCTTGACCAAGTATGAAGTGGAATTGACTACCTCCACGACGTCCTGTTTGGTCAAGGTCGAAACCATATGCCCAGTCGATACCAAGCAAACCAAACATTGGCAAATATACACGCACACCAACACCAGCAGAACGTTTCAAATCAAATGGATTAAAATCTTTAAACTCGCTCCAAGCATTACCAGCCTCAACAAAAGCCAATGCCCAAATATTTGTCGACTGATTGAGTAACAATGGATAACGCAATTCGACACAAAGCTTTGTATACAAATTACCATTATATCCATAATATCCTTCTCCAGAATATGGAGTCAATGCTCCTGCCTCATAACCACGAAGACCTATCGTCTCTGTACCTGCTGTCACATAACCCGACATACCATCACCACCCACATAGAACTTACCAAACGGAGAACGTTTATCCTTATTATAATAACCTAAGAAACCGTAATCGGCACGAGCCATCAACACTAATTTATTATCGGAAGTAAGCGGAACAAAGAATTTAGCATTAAATTTCCACTTATGATACTCAATCCACTTACTACGTTCTGCCAACGTCATTGATGCATAATCAACATCTTTTGCCAACAATGAATAAGGGAACGTTGCTGATGCCGACAACGAAATAGACGAACCTCGACGTGTATAAATTGGATTATCAATAGAATTACGCGAGAGTGTTACACCAAGCGAAAGGTCATTTGTAACTCCTGTCTCAAATCCATAATAACTCTTAAACCAGTTTTTCAAATGATAGCGCTGATACGACACATTGGCATACAACGTAAAATAGTCATCTGGCCATTTCAAACGTGTTCCATACCCCACCGAAGCACCAATAGTTCTCATAAACACATTCTTATCATATTCCGTGCCATAATTATTCGTACCATAATAATAATCGTTACCATAATAGTTATTGTAATAATTATTATAATAATTGTACATATAATTATAGTTTTCGTAATAACGATTACTCAAACCTGTCTGTACCGAATAGAAGAAACTAACCGAGAATGAGTTAGGTCTCTTACCACCCAACCATGGGTCAAAGAACGAAATACTATAATTTTGATAATACATACCATTGGCTTGAGCCTTCAAACTCAATGTCTGTCCTTCGCCTTGAGGCACAATACGATATGTTTCAGGTTTAAACAAATTCTGTATTGCAAAATTCGAGAATTTCAAACCTACCGAAAGCACAATACCAGACTGACCCCAACCTGCCGAGAACTCCACTTGGTCACTCGATTTCGTTTCAAGATTATAAGCTATATCAACAGTACCATCTTCTGGATTTGGTTGAAGATCAACACCTGTAAATATCTTCTCTTCATCAAATTGTTTCAATTGTGCCAACTCTCGAAGCGTACGCACAAGGTCGCTCTGACTATACAACGCACCTGGCTTAGTCCTCATCTCACGACGCACAACATGCTCATAAACACGTGTATTACCATTAATTATAACCTTATTTATTGTTGCTTGTTGACCCTCATAAATTCGCATCTCGAAATTAATCGAATCGCCATCAATACCCACTTCCACAGGGTCAATATTCATAAACAAATAACCATTATCTTTATACAACGCCGACACCGCATCCTCATCCTCATAAAGTCGCTTATTCAAATCCTTAAGATTATACACCTCTCCCTTCTCCACATTAAGCAACTGATTCAAATATTCACTTGGATAAAGCGTATTACCTAACCACTTAATATCACCAAAATAATACTTTCTACCCTCCTCAACTTCAAGATACACATCCACTTTACCATCATCACGCTTAACAACAGTATCACTCACAATCACCGCATCACGATAACCAATTTCATTATATTTATCAACAAGAGTTTTCTTATCATTCTCATACTCTTTCTCAACAAACTTCTTCGCACGGAATATATTAGCAATCTTACCCGCACGATTAGTTTTCTTCATCGCACGGTCTATTTTTGCAATAGTCATGGCCTCATTACCAACAACAAAAATATCATTCACCTTCACCTTTTCACGTTTATCAACACTAATATCCACCACAACATTCCCCTCTACTGCAGGGTCATTTTTCTGATAAACAAGAATTTCCGAATTATGAAAACCCTTTTCCGACAAAAACTTACGAATAGCTATCTTCGTACGATCAATAGCATCAGCATTCAATTGTTTACCCTTCTGCACCTCAATAGTTTTCTCTATATCCTCAATCTCACCCTTTTTCAACCCATAAAAATTTATAATCGAAACACGAGGCAATTGTTGCAATGCAATAGTAAGCCAAATACTATCATTTTCAACCTTATCTGCCAAAATTTTCACATCCGAGAAAAATCCTTGTTTCCAAAATCGCTTAACCACATTAGTCAAATCTGCTCCCGGAATACGAATTTTCTGACCCTTATTCAAACCCGAAAAACCAATAAGCACATAGTCCTCATACGACGACGCACCCGTAATTTTAATATCAGCAATAGTAACCTCCTTTGGCGTAAGCGTATAATCAAATACAAAACGATTCTCATCCGAATCATCTTGAGCAAAAACCGCCAATCCACAAAAGGCAAATATCAATATAAACAGTATCTTTTTCAAATTAGTAAGTCTAAAAAAAATTACACAAGTTGCTCGCTCGTTTTACCGAAACGACGTTCACGTTTTTGATAATCAACAATAGCCTCATACAAACTCTCTTCTCTAAAATCAGGCCACAAAGTATCAGTAAAATACAACTCCGTATAAGCCATTTGCCACAACAAATAATTCGACAATCGCAACTCCCCACTCGTACGAATCAACAACTCTGGGTCAGGAATACCCGCAGTAGTCAAATTATCCGAAACCACCTGATCATTAATACTTTCAACATCCAACTCCCCATTTTTCACCTTCTCCGCAATCTTACGCACCGCATCCGTAATCTCCCAACGCGAAGAATAACTCAACGCCAACACAAGCGTCATACCACTATTCGAAGCCGTATCAGCAATACACTCCTCAAGCTTACACAAAGCCCTTTCCGGCAACAAAGAATTATCCCCAATCGTCGTAAAACGAATATTATTCTTATGAAAAGTAGGCGTCTCCTTAACAATATTTTCCACCAAAAGCTCCATCAAACCATCAACCTCCGCCTTTGGCCTATTCCAATTCTCAGTAGAAAAAGTATAGAGCGTCAAATACCTAACGCCCAACTGAACAGAAGCAGTAATAACCGCACGCACAGACTCAACGCCATTATAATGACCAAACAAACGCTCCTTACCATGCAATTTTGCCCAACGACCATTGCCATCCATAATCACCGCAATATGTTGCGGAACACGCGTCATATCTATTTTATCCTTCAATGTTATCATCTTCTTTTATGTTTTCCAACCCCACTACGACATGGAGCACATATCTTATAAAAATTCACTGACAAATAAACCTGTGCCGTAGAATACCAATCCTGATTATTCCAAAACTTCCCATACACCCCATTCAAATTAGGCGTATTATCCACCCTATCAGAAAAAGCCTTAGCCACAGTCCAATAAAAACCAGCATTAGTCCTATTACTCAACTTAAACTTCATCCCCACCCCCATAGGCAACGTAATCGTAAATTTAGGCTTACCACCCAAATCAAACAACACAACACCAAGCCCCCCAACCAAACATGGCGAAAACCACGAATAATCCGCCTCCCACCTCTTCACACCATAATTAAAAAAGTTAAATTCACCTAACGCCTGCAACCCAACATAACCCGAATTCAACCCCTTATCATACCCCAACAAACCACCATCAAGCTGCAAACGACCCTCCCAACGACCATTAAACTTATATTTTGCATACAATCCACCCAAAGGTTGAGTATATCGAAACAAAAAATCATTCGTATCACCCAACACAAAACCACATCCTCCAGTAAGACCAACCTCACCATAGAACGTATCCTGAGCCTTCACGCTATTCGCTGTAACACAAAGTATTACAAATAATAAAAACACCTTTTTCAACTTAATTTGCATCTAAAAAATCACTACTATTAGAATAAACGCAAAAACTCCGTCAAAATTGCCACAAAGATACAAAAATTATCTCATATCTCACACATTTTTAACCCCACAAACACACTTTTTTAACAAAAAACAACATTGAAACAATTTTTTTTGTAAATTTGCACCCAAATAACACACAAACCAAACCCTAACCTCTCCAATACTACAACATACCATAAACATACTATAAATATAGGATAAATATACTATAAATATACAATAAACATACCATAAAGCAACCCACATACAAACCAACAAATACAATCAAATGAACATACTCGAAGTCAAAAACGTATACAAACAATACGCTAACCACCTTGCTCTCAACAACGTAAGCATCAACGTACCACGAGGCACCATATTCGGACTACTCGGACCTAACGGCGCAGGCAAAACAACCCTAATCCGCATAATCAACTCAATCACCGCACCCGACAAAGGCGAAATCCTCCTAAACGGCAAACCACTAACACTCAAAGACACCACCAACATAGGCTACCTCCCCGAAGAGCGCGGACTATACAAAAAAATGAAAGTCGGCGAACAAGCCCTCTACCTCTCTCAACTAAAAGGACTATCCAAAACAGAAGCACTCAAACGACTAAAATACTGGTTCGAAAAATTCGAAATCGAAACATGGTGGAACAAAAAAGTAGAAGAACTATCAAAAGGAATGGCACAAAAAGTCCAATTCATCACAACCGTACTCCATGAGCCAGAACTACTTATATTCGACGAACCATTCAGCGGATTCGACCCCATAAACGCCGAACTACTCAAAAAAGAAATCCTCGAACTAAAACAAAAAGGAGCAACCGTAATCTTCTCAACCCACAACATGGACTCCGTCGAACGCCTCTGCGAAAACATCGCACTCATCAACAAATCACAAGTAGTCCTCTCAGGCAACATCAACAACATACGCAAACAATTCAGCACCAACAAATACACCGCCACCCTCAAAAACTGCAACAAACTTACCCCAAACGACTTCAACACAGCCAACTTACTTAATTTCAAAGAAGAAAACGACCTCACCCATGCCGAATTCACCCTCAAAGACAACAACACAGCAAACAACATACTAAACGAACTAATCCACAAAGGCACAATACTCCGCTTCGAAGAACAACTCCCCTCAATGAACGACATATTCCTCCAAACCGTCACCAAATAAACACCAAAAACAAACAAACCACCTCACAATATAGCAACCACCTAAATTAGCCATATAAACAAAAAATAGCAACCCAAAAACATGGATTGCTATTTTTTTATTTTTCAAACAAAACTACTCCTCAAACGAAAGCGAAAGCGTTGCCGCCTGAGCCCTCTCTATATCCTCATCAGTCTTAGGCGTAAGATGATTCTCTCCCTTCCTATAATAATAAATCACCCCACACTTAGTGCAAGCCTGATAACGGGCATACGGCAACAAGTCCACATATGCCGCCTCCACTGCATCCCAAATCTGAAGTATAAGTTCATCAACCTGATCGCGCATCTCCGCTACACGTTGCTGAGTACGATTAGTCGATTGTTGATGCGTTTTTTGATTCATACGATGCTCACAAAATATATCATAATGCACTCGTACCTTTGCAATTGTAGGATATGCCAAAGGTGCACCACCCTGCGCAACACGCTCTTGCTCACCATCAATAATCTTACGACCCCAAACCACAAGAGCAGCATCAGTGGTCAAATCAGGCACAGTATAATCATCAGGATCAAGACCATAAAGCACCTTAATCTCTTTTTTAAATTCACCACGCAACACAGCAAAATTTAACACCTGTATGAAATGAGAAACATACATACGTGCATTCTTCAACATATTCTGATACTTCTTACTTTCAGTTACCTGAGTTTCAAAAGTCATATTATATTGACTTACCAACGTTTCAAACACCGGCAAATAAGCCTTTGCCTGTGTCAACAAACGAAAAGGCACCGGTATCTCATTCATCGGCATCTTCTCCATAGCAATCGCCTTTTTCAATGACTTAAGACGTGCTTGATCTGTTTTCGGTAATCTTCTATATGGCATCTTATTTAATTGAAAGTTTAAAAAAATACTAACTAATCATTAATCTATACGACCCATAAGTTTTTTAGCAAACTCTACAAATGGAACTTTTTCTTCATCTGTTTTATTGACATTTGCAAGTGCAGTCATTGCTTTAGCATAATATTCCTCCATTGCCTCAGCACAAACCGCAGGCATATCCATTTGTGTATAAATATCAATTATTGTTGCTATCTTCTCTTCTTCTGCAATATCTGTATTCTTCAATAATTGCGAAATAGTTTGACGCTGGGAAACACCACATTTCTTAAGAGTTTGAATAAGCAAGAACGTACGTTTTCCACAAAGAATATCACCACCAATTCTCTTACCAAAAGTCTTTTCATCACCATAACAATCCAAATAATCATCACGCAATTGGAACGCTATACCGATTGCGATACCAAAATCATAAAGATTTTGAGCATCCTCTTCTGATGCACCACCAAGAATTGCCCCCAACTTCAAACATCCCGCCAAGAGTACTGCTGTTTTGAGACGAATCATTTCGTAATACTCTTCAATTGTAACATCCTCACGTTTTTCAAAATCTGTATCATATTGCTGCCCTTCACATACCTCTAATGCTGTTTTTGAAAACAACGTCAACACTGCCAACAATTTATCAGCAGGCACCTCTTCAAGATATTGATAAGCCTTAATAAGCATTGCATCTCCCGAAAGAATCGCAGTATTATCATCCCATTTAGCTTTAATTGTAGGACGACCACGACGCACATCAGCATTGTCCATCACATCATCATGAAGCAATGTAAAGTTATGGAAAATCTCCATAGCTACTGCTGGTTTAATACACTTTTCAATATCACCACCAAACATCTGAGCAGCCATCAATACAAGTGTCGGACGAATGCGCTTACCACCCGATTGCAATGCATAATCAATTGGCTCATAAAGATTTTTAGGTTCTTGATTCCAATCTATTTGTTCAAAATAGGTTTTAACGTAATTTTTTATATCCATAGTTTAAAAGTTAAAATATGAAAGTTGAATCCAAATGGAGTTTTCAAATTTCAAATCTCAAATTTCAAATTAATTAAAATTCATTTTCTATAATTTCTGTCATTACATCAGCTATATCAAGTCCAGCCGCACGCACCTGTTGCGGAATAAAACTTGTAGCAGTCATACCAGGAGTAGTATTTACTTCCAAAAGATTGATATTTTCATCTGCATCAATAATATAATCCACACGTATAATACCTTTTGCATTCAAAATACGATATATTTTCGCTGTAGTTTGTTGCACTTGTTCGGTGATTTCAGCACTAACACGAGCTGGAGTAATTTCATCTACCTGACCATTATATTTTGCATCATAGTCAAAAAATTCATTGTCAGTAACCACCTCAGTTATAGGAAATATACGTGTGACTTTCTTTGTTCTATACATTCCACTTGTCACCTCTGTTCCTTGCATATAAGCTTCAATCATCACCTCCTCACCTTCGCTAAATGCTTTTGCAATAGCATCTTGAATTTGATCCTGTGCTTTCACTTTTGTAACACCAAAACTACTACCACCTACGCTTGGTTTAATAAAACAAGGCAAACCAATCTCTTGCATAACTTGTTCGTCTGTCACACTTTCTCCCGCACGCAACACTATGCTATTTGCCACACGAATACCAAACGAACGAAGATAGTTATTACAAGCATACTTATCGAATGTGAGAGCTGCTTGCAACACATCACAACACGAAAATGGGATATTCAACAAACGGAAATAACCTTGAAGGATACCATTTTCGCCTGGTGTACCATGAATTGTAATATATGCAAAATCAAATTTAACTTTTTCTCCTTGATAAGTAAACGAAAAATCGTTTTTATCAATTGGCAATTTTTCTCCCGATGGAAGCTCTACATGCCAATCCTGACCAATGATAACTACGATATATTTTTCATACTTCCAGCTTGGTATAAAACTATCCAAACCCGCAGCACTGCGCATCGAAACTTGCCATTCGCTTGAGTCTCCGCCTGCAACTATCGCTATTTTTCTTTTCATTATTTATTATTTTCTGTATTATTCTTACTTATGGTTATCCTTCGTATATATTTCGCATATCCTTCGTAAAAAATAGGGTTTAGTCCACTATATTTGAAGGATTATATTTTCGCCATTTTTCTAATAATGCTGTTATATCGGCTGGCAATTCACTATCAAACTGCATCCACTCGCCTGTTGTTGGATGCTTAAACCCAAGTGTTTTAGCATGCAATGCTTGACGTGGACACACATCAAAACAATTACGCACAAATTGTTTATATTTAGCCGTAGGCACACCTTTCAAAGGCTCATTGCCACCATACCTATCATCGTTAAACAATGTATGCCCTATGTGTTTCATATGTACACGAATTTGATGCGTACGACCTGTTTCAAGTTTACACTCAACTAACGTGCAATACGCAAATCGTTCAATTACTTTATAATGAGTCACAGCATGCTTTGCCAATGGATTTTCGTTCTCATCAAACACGGTGAACAACATACGATCACGTGGGTCGCGAGCCAATGCTCCTACAATTGTACCTTGATCTTCTTTTACTGTACCCCAAACAAGTGCATTATATGTCCTCTCTGTAGTCTTATTAAAAAATTGCAATGCCAAATTAGCTTTTGCATCTTCATTTTTTGCAACTAACAACAACCCAGATGTATCTTTATCGATACGATGCACCAATCCAATATGCGGATTATTTGCATCAAACTTTGGATCGTGACGCATATGCCATGCTACTGCATTCAAAAGTGTACCATCGAAATTACCAAACCCTGGATGCACTACCAAATTTGGCTGTTTATTAACCAATATTATATCATCATCTTCATAAACAACTTCAATCGGAATATCCTGAGGCTCAATAGTTACTGCACTACGTGGATAATCTAGTACAATTGAAATTACATCAAAAGGTTTTACTTTATAATTACTTTTTACGGGTTTATCATTCACCAAAATACGCTCTGCATCAGCAGCCTCTTGAATACGATTGCGCGACACATTACCCATACAATTTACAAGGTATTTATCTATGCGCATCATAGTTTGCCCCTTGTCAACCGTAAAACGATAATGTTCATAGCGCTCACGTGGCTGCTCCAACATCAAATCATCATCTTCTTCGTATATATTATTCGTATTTTCCATAAAAATTAAAAAAATATTTCATCCATCTCTTGTGGCTCTTTCGATAATTTCAACTCAACTGCCTTTCCTCCATACACCGACAATCCTGCATCTGGAGTTTGTTGAAACACTCTAAAATTCAAACTATCAATACTATCAACTGGCATTTCATCAAAATAAGCAGCACCAAATCCCAATCTATACTCTTTAATAGTTTTTTTCGCTTCAGGCAATGTCATGCCAAAAAAACTTGGCACAACCACCTCTATAGACATATCATTTTGTCCTACAACTAATATAATTTGACTGCCATCTGGCACTCTTGCCCCTGCTGACAACGTACTATCTCCCCACATAACCGCCAACACCTCATCATTAAACTCGTATGGTTCATAACGCACCGAATCAACATTAAATCCCAATGTCTTTAAATTCGATTGCACCTTACGACGACTTTCACCTACGAGATTTGGCACCATCACCATTTTACGTTGTTTACTATTCACTGTAATATAAACCTTACGATTCTTTTTTACCTTAGTGCCTGGAGCAGGTGCTTGTTCTGCAATTTCTCCACCTCGCATTGAACGAATATAAACAGAATCGATAATTTCATAATTTAAATTACTATCTTTAAGAAGCAATTCTGCTTCTTCTACATATAAGCCTGTCAAACTAGGCACTTCTACCGCTTCGCCATGACGAGTGTAAACATCCAATCGCCAAAACACAACAAAGCAAATAACCGCAACTAAAACAATTGCAGCAAGTATATTAAACCAGAAAAAACGACTTTTCAAAAAATTCCAAATTGTTTTCATAATTCTTTCAAACACAAGATATGATACACAATATACAAGATTCAGACACAAGACTTTCTATATATCATTTTGCGCCTTCTATCTTAGATCTATCAAAGTGCAAAGTTACAAATTTTTGAGCAATAAAAAAAGTATAGACAAAATAAATTTGTCCATACTTTTCTTATTTTCTCAATGTAACCGACTTAACAATTATGCTTTTTTGCAATATTCGTCAGATACAGTCAATTTTTTACGACCATGAGCACGACGTGCAGCCAATACACGACGACCATTTGCTGTAGCCATTCTTTCACGGAATCCGTGTTTGTTTCTTCTTTTACGGTTAGAAGGTTGGAATGTTCTTTTCATTGCTTCAATATTTTAATTGTTTTACTTTCCACTAATTCGGGTTGCAAAGGTAGTCATTTTTTTCGATATAGCAAACTATTTCTACTCTTTTTTGCAAAAAACTTTCGTTTACTCCTTAAATATAGGGCTTTTATCGTTTTTTTTTCGTACCTTTGTACCCGATTTCTAATGCAATTTTGCGATTTTAGCAGCAAATATCACTATAACTACACCATATTTTATCTGCTTTTTTCGCAAAACTCTCATTTTTAACTGCAAAATCACTCAAATACAATGGATAAAAAACTCTTCATCGAAACCTATGGCTGCCAAATGAACGTAGCCGATAGCGAAGTGGTTGCTGCTATCATGCAGTCAGATGGCTATATGCTCACCGACAAAATCACCGAGGCTGACGCCATTCTCGTCAACACTTGTTCTATACGCGACAATGCCGAACAAAAAGTGCTCGGTCGCTTGCAATATTTCCAATCTCTGCGCCGCAAAAACAAGAATCTCATCGTTGGCGTAATCGGTTGTATGGCAGAACGCGTACAAGATGATCTCATCAACAACCACGGCGTCAATTTCGTGGCTGGTCCTGATGCTTATCTCGACCTACCTAACCTCGTCGGCGCTGCCGAACGTGGTGAAAAAGCTATCAATGTCGAACTCTCTACTACCGAAACCTATAAAGATGTCCTCCCTGCCCGCATCGGCAAGACCATCTCTGGTTTCGTAAGCATTATGCGCGGTTGCAACAACTTCTGCTCTTATTGCATCGTGCCTTACACTCGCGGCCGTGAACGCAGTCGCGACCTCAACAGCATCATTCGCGAAGTCAAAGACCTCGACGCAAAAGGATACAAAGAGGTAACTCTACTCGGACAAAATGTAAACTCTTATAAATATGTAGATGGCGACATTACTATCGGCTTCCCTGAACTCCTCGAACGTGTAGCCGAAGCAGTGCCTACTATGCGCATCCGCTTCACCACATCGCACCCTAAAGACATGAGCGATGCTACCCTCGAAGCCATCAGCCGCCACCCTAATCTCTGTCGATTCATCCATCTTCCTGTGCAAAGCGGTAGCAATGCCATCCTCAAAAGCATGAATCGCAAATACACTCGCGAGTGGTATCTCGACCGCATCGCTGCCATCCGACGCATCCTTCCCGATGCAGCTATCGGCACTGACGTATTCTGTGGTTTCCATGGCGAAACACTCGAAGACCATGCCGAAACTCTCTCCCTCATGCGCGAATGTGCATTCGACCAAGCCTTCATGTTCAAATACTCAGAGCGTCCTGGCACATTTGCTTCTCGCCATTTGCCTGACAACATCGACGAAGAAGAAAAAGTACGTCGCCTAAACGAAATCATCGCTCTTCAAGTCGAACTCAGTCACGAATCCAACAAACGCGACATCGGCAAAACATTCGAGGTTCTCGTCGAAGGCTACTCAAAACGCAGCCGCGAACAATTCTGTGGCCGTTCATCTCAAAACAAAATGATAGTATTCCCTAAATCAGGACACAAAATTGGCGACCTTGTCATGGTGCGCGTCACCGAAGTAACCGCCGCCACACTCATCGGCGAAGTAATCGAATAACCACAAACAAAACATAAAAAAAAGAGGTAAAACCCATCCGGTTTTACCTCTTTTTTTTTTTACACCCTCACCACACCCCATCCCTATTCCCTATTCCTTATTCCCCACCCACTCCCTAACTACAACATACTATAAATATAGAATAAATATAGGATAAATATAGGATAAATATACTATAATCCTATCCCCACCCAGACCACCCTACACCCTTGCGAATACCCCTTTAATACTAAAAAATGTTAAATAGGGGGGGGTAATTCATAAATCAAAAATTTTTACTACCTTTGCATCGCTAAAACAAAATACCTAATCAAAAAATCTAAAACATTATGAAAAAATTATTTCTCTTATTGTCTTTAATGGCAACAATCTCAATCTCTGCTCAAACCTACAAACACAGTTTCGGTATCTTAGTTGGTAGCTACAATGGTTTAAGCTACAAAACCTTAGTAAGCGAAAACTTTGCCATCCAAGCTGATTTAGGTGTCGGTTTTCTATCTGCACCAGGCTCCTACTTCATCGGTCCAGGCTTCATCCAAGCCAGTGAAAACTCTTGGAACTTCTATGCCAACCCTAACCTCTCGTACCAAAAAACAATATATACTGCCGACTGGGGCAATATGAATGCCTTTATGGGTGGTGGCGTCTCTCTCGGTATCCACCAAAGTCTAAGAGGCTCTGGCTTTGCAGGCAAAACAGGAGCTAATATACTCATGGGTGTAGAATTCGGTTCAAACAATATACCACTCAATTTCGGATTCGACTTCCGTCCAGGATACGGAATGACCTTCTTCCATGGCATAGTAATCGGACACTTCTTTGATTGGGCACTCGCAGCAAGCATACGATACAGATTCTAATAAAAAAAATAAGACACTCAACAATTGAGTGTCTTATTTTCTTATTTTCCCATATCCAATTCCGAACGCTTCTTGCGCCCAAAACTACGATACTCATCATACTCTATCTCTACGTCTGGCTCAACTAACTGAGCATCCACTGGCAATCTGAACTGCATATATTTAATATCAATACCTCGAGCCAACCACTGACGTTCATAATAAGTCTTTATCTCCAACACAGGATCATCAGTCACATCACGATAAAGATTCTCCGTAACCACATTCACAGGCAAACCACTCGCCTCTGCCATCAATCGCGTGTATGTAAACAAAAAGTTACTATCACTTTTCAGGTGTACCAACCCACCATCCACCAACACCTTTTTATATAACCCCATAAAATAGGTAGATGTCAAGCGTTTATTCACCTTCTTCATCTGTGGATCAGCAAACGTAATCCATATTTCGCTCACCTCGCCTGGTGCAAAAAAATGCTCTATTGCATTGATTCCTGTACGCAAGAAAGCGCAATTCTTCAACCCCGACTGATACGCCTCTGTCGCTCCTGTCCACATACGCGCACCCTTAATATCTATTCCAATAAAATTCTTATCAGGATACTGACGCGCCAAACCTACTGCATATTCACCCTTACCGCATCCCAATTCCAACACTATCGGATTGTTATTGCCAAAATAACGCTCACCCCAATGTCCACGCATCTCAAACTGTGCGCCTATCTTAACTATATCATTGTATGACAATTGGAACACGTTAGGCAACTGCTCCATATCTGCAAACTTTTTTAACTTATTCTTTCCCATATATATTAATAGCAAAAAATCCCTACTCCTTACTCCCTACTCCTTAACTAAAACTTGCATCCCAATATTAGTAACTCCTCGCAACTCATCCTCACGCATTCCCTGACGAATTTCATATCTATACACTCCCTCTTGCGAATAATGCAAATCCTCTTTATAGTAATAAAGCGAAGTATATAGCGAACCTATGCCCGAGCCAAGCCAACGCCCATAGTTATCCGCAAGATAATACTCTATTGTATCACAAGTAAAACTACTATCAGGAGCAATCTCAGTAACGAACAACCACAAATTTTGATACGCATAATCACCACTATTACGAATCAATATTGCCGACTCATAATTTGCCGTAGTATCAGTAATCGCAACTTCAAAACGAGCCACACTATCGCAATGCCAAGTAGGATTTGCCACTCGCACCGAATTATCGTACACCACATTCGAATTACAACCCACCAATAAAACTACTACCAACAAATTAAAAATACATTTCACTAATTTACTCATTACCATCCTCTCTACGATTTCTATTATTTGAACGATGTTCATTAGATTGTTGTCCATTTGCTCTACGTCCACCATTACGATAACCATCTCGTCCACCTCTATCGCGACGTTCGAAACGACGATGTTCGCCACCTTGCTTTTTATCGAAACGTGTCAAACTATCTTGCCCAACTACATTCTGATAATCAACCGAAGCCGCAGTCTCACCCTCTTTCACAACTAACGACACAACCTTCTCGCCACGACGATTGATTGCCATAATCTCTTTCGCACGTTCCACACTAATCACTTGCAAGTTAGCAGGAATATTTTGGTCCGAACTATATGTCAACTGACGTTTAAATACATCTGCTTTAAAGAAATAGTATGTACCCTCAACAGTCTCCAACGGAATCTCTTTCGAAGGAAAATCTTTTTGTGCATCAACATACATCGGTGCTTCAAAGTTCACACAACATTTAATCTTAGCACATTGCCCAGCCAATTTGAACGGATTAGTACTCAAATCCTGATAACGAGCCGCAGTAGTCGAAACGCTCACGAAATTACTCATCCAAGTAGTACAACACAACTCACGTCCACATGGTCCAATACCGCCAATACGCCCTGCCTCCTGACGTGCTCCAATCTGTTTCATCTCGATACGCACACGAAATTCCTCTGCAAACACCTTAATCAACTGACGAAAGTCAACTCTATCGTCAGCAATATAATAGAATATCGCTTTACTACCATCGCCTTGATATTCAACATCCCCAATCTTCATATTAAGTTGCATATCTTTCGCAATCTTACGCGCACGAATCATTGTTGCCTGCTCTTTTGCTTTCGCCTCTTCATACTTTTCTATATCAACAGGTTTCACTTTACGATACACTTTACGTACCTCGTAACGCTCCATGTTAATACGATTTTTCTTTATTTGGCTCAACACCAAACGACCCATCAACGTAACCACGCCAATATCATGTCCCGGATTAGCCTCTACTGCCACCATATCGCCTTTCTCTATGGCAATATGCTCACTATTCACAAAATATCCTTTACGCGTATTCTTAAATTGAACCTCGACTAAATCAGTATCTAACAAAGTCTCAGGCAAATCAGCCAACCAATCCACCACAGGCAATTGCTGTAATGTATTACCCTTAAATCCCTTCACCCCAGGATTACTACCACCATTATTTAATGTTATTTCTTCCATAACTAACAAATTATATTTTCAACAAACCTACAAACATAAAATCTGTATTTCTGTTAAAACCTACTGTCTAACTTTTTTAAGTAATTTATATAGTATTATCTCTAAATGAAACAGAATAATTTTAGTATTTCCATTCTGTGCAATCTGCGCCTCTGCCAATGCCAACTCCTCCATTATTTGCACCACATTCTTTTCATGTATAAACTGCGCAAACTTCGCCGCAAACGCCATCTCTGCGCTATTCATATATGTCAAATCTCTATTGCGCAAGCGCAAAATAAAATTCTCTCGTATCAACCTCTGCGCTTTCTGCAAAAATCTTATCTGCCCTTCACGCGATAAAGCAGCCACCTGCTCCGTCCAACTCTTTATACCTTTCACATCCAAATTCCAAGCTAAACGCATCATCTGCACAAAAAGTTCAAAATCATAACGTGCATCTTCACTCTCCTTCATCAAGCCAAGCATCCGTCCCCAACTACCCATCGCATTTTTCACCAAATACGCCACCTCTTCTTCATCTACACTAAATTTCTCACGCAAAGCCAACTCCATATCTTTTTTATCAATCGGAGGCACTGCTATACGCTGACACCGACTATAAATCGTACCTAACACATTATCTACTCTATCACTCACTAGCATAAACACAGTATCCGGCGATGGCTCTTCCAATATTTTCAACACCTTATTAGCACACGCCTCATGCATCTTCTCAGGTATCCACACTATCATCACCTTGTATTGCCCTTGATATGGTTTAAATGTCAACTTACGAATAATCTCCTCTCCCTCTGCCGCATAAATCTGCACCGTCTTACCATCCGATGCCTCATTCATCCACTCCTCAAGCGAAATATATGGGTTTCTCAATACCGCACTTCTAAACGTATCAACCATATCACTGCACACCTTCACCCCATCACGCGTAGCCATTGGAAACACAAAATGCAAGTCAGGATGCGACAATTTTGCAAACTGAACGCATGACGGACACCGTCCACACGACTCACCTCCCTCTCTATGCTCACAACAGATATACTGAGCCACAGCCAACGCAAGAGCCAATTTACCTACCCCCTCAGCACCTGTATATAACTGAGCATGAGGTATTCGCCCCGAATCAACCATCTCTATCAGACGGCGTTTCAATTCGCTATGTCCTACTATATCCCTAAAAAACATATTTCACCTAATTTAACTTGCAAAGATAATATTTTTTTTTCAAAAAAACAACATCTCCCAAAAACTTGTTTTTTTAAGAATATATTCGTAACTTTGTACCCTATAAATAAACTTTTCTCTCCAAAATAAATCAAATAGATAAAACTTAATAAATTATGAAAAACTTCAAACTCCTTTTCATCTCAATCCTCGCTGTATCAGCCATCATCCTATCTATGTCGTCATGTTCGCCTAACACCGATGTCGAATTCGACCAAACCCTTTTAATTGGCAAATGGCAAGAGACGAATACCCTAAACTTTGAAGTATACGGAAAAGATGGTTCTGGCTACACTTGGGACGAAGCTGACGACGTCACCGAAGCCGAAGCGCAACCTTTCACTTGGGGTCTCAATGGCAATGTGCTAACTCAAGTTCACACTATGGAAATGGGAGGTAATGTACCAAAAGCATATACTGTAACCAAACTTACAGAAACTGAACTCGTCTATGAGGACAACTACGGAAAGGTGCACTCTTTCGATAAAATTCCATGGTAAAATACAATGAAAATCACCCCCCGAAAAATACACACTCTCACGTGGTATCCACTTCTCAAAAACACCCCAATTTAAATATACTATACAGCAACCTGCAAGCAACCCTCAAGCAACCCTCAAAAATACACACTCTCAGTGTGTACTCACCTCTAAAATTACTATTATGAAACGAGCCTTAAAAATCACCGCCATCACCCTTTCAAGCATAATTGGCATACTCATCATCGCCATAATCATCGTGTGCAACGTCGTATTTTCTCCTAAAACACTCACTCCCATCGTGCGCAACAACGTAGGCCGTTTCATAACATGCCAAGCCGACCTCGACACTGCCGAGCTCACATTCTTCTCTACATTCCCCAACTTTGCCCTCAACCTTAGCAATGTCCGAGTAATCAACCCTATCGCTGATGCTCAATCCGACACGCTTGCCCATGTCGGTCGCCTTGCTGCGTCTGTCAACGTCAGCCAATTCCTCTTCCACGGCAACCTAGTCATCAACCAAGTGCATCTCAACAACACTGTTGCCAACATCTTCTGCGACTCGCTCGGCAATGCCAACTACAACATCGTTGCCCTCTCATCAACCGAAGAGGCAGAAGACACCACATCCACCTCTCTCTTCGACCTACTCCAAGTCAACGACGTAGTTATCAACAATCTATCAGCCACATACATCGACCAACAATCTGGTATCAACGCCAGCATCAACGGTCTCAACACCACCCTCTCTGCCCAACTCCAAGGAGCCAACGGCAACATCGACGCAAAATTCTCAATCCCAAATTCTCAATTCTCAATTCCAAACTCTCAATTCTCAATTCTCAATTCTCAATTCTCAATTTCAGGAAATCTCCGCGATAATCACTTCGATGGCAACCTCGTCCTCACTCTCCCTTCTACAACATTCGACCTCGTCAGCAATCGCTTAGCCGATAGCCTTGCTCTTCGTGCCAACATCCCTGCCGAAGTCAATCTCGACATAATGCACATCAACCTCAAAGACGCCCTTCTTGCAATCAACTCTCACGAAATCAACATCAATGGTGTAGCACAACTCGACAATGACGACATCAACCTCGACATGCAATTTGCCACAAACCAATGGAACCTCGAAGAAGTGATAGCCCTCATACCTGAAGTATACGCCGACCTATTAGACGACATCGAAATAAGTGGCATCGCATCACTTTCTGGCTCTGCACGTGGTACTTACAACGACTCCATCATGCCACTCATCTCTGCCAACCTCAACTACACCGACGGCAAAGTGCAATATTCCGAACTCCCTCTACCTATCAGTAATATAAACCTCTCTCTATCTGCCAATGCCGACCTCAACCCAAACGGCAAAATAAAGTGTAACATATCTAATTCCCAACTCTCAATTCTCAACTCTCAATTCTCAATTCCTAATTCTCAATTCTCAATTCTCAATTCTCAATTCGACAAAGCCCTCTGCGACATCAACCTATCCGCCAACCTCAATCTACCTGAATTGAAACCTCTTCTTCCTGAAGACCTTAACGTAGACATGAATGGTCGCGCTAATGCCGACATTTCTGCTCGTTTCAATCTCGACGACGCCACCAACCTACGCCTCGACCGCATCATTGCCGATGCCTCTATCAAATACACCAACCTCGACGTGCTCTACAACGATAGCATCGCAATCAAAGACCCTAAAGGCACTCTAAATCTCACCCTTCCAAGTCCTCACACCAACAAACACTTCAAAGAACTTGCCCAAGCCTCTCTCAATAGCACCAATCTTCAAGTTGATGCTCAATTAGATAGCAGTCACACTCAACTCTCAATTCTCAACTCTCAATTCTCAATTGGTATTGGCGATATTCTCGACACTACCCAATTCTATACTGCTGTATGCCAATTCGATTTCGACCACCTTCAAGGCTCGATGGACACTATCAACTTCGACATCACCCAACCCGAAGGCACCCTCGAAGTCTATCCTATGCGCTCTAACAAAAAGAACCCTACATTCACTATCGCTTACGCCAACCAAACCATCAAAGCCAACATGGGTTCTTTCGTGAATATCAACACCCAAAATCTCAAAATCGAAGCTAAAACCGATTACAACAAAGAAAAAGAAAACCTACTCGACCAACTCAACCCTACTATTAAATTCGATTTCAACAATGGTCTTGTCGCTGTCGATGGCTTCGATGCCGACATCAACATACCGGCTATCAAATTCCAATTCCGTCCTAACAACTTCGACATCGAGCAATCTCGCATCATCATCGACGACTCCGACTTTGCTCTTTCTGGCAACATCACCAACCTCAAAAACTTCTCAAAAGGTCGCGGTCTCCTTCGTGGCAACCTCCGTTTCGAATCCGAAAAAACCGACATCGACCAACTCATGAACCTC
>JAZOUT010000060.1:0-16077 GCA_045658305.1 Candidatus Aphodosoma sp.
ATTGCAATTATATGGTTATTGTATTTGAAAAAAGATAAAAAGTTTATAACCAATATAATGAGTATTACAGATGCTTATTATTTTCAGAGACGTACAATAATATATCGTACATTTGGATTTGACTCAATAAAAGAGTTGGATTTGAAATTGATACCTTTTATAACAAGTTGTCTTTTTGAATGAAAAAATGCGCCTCAAGTGGTTTCTTGAGGCGCATTTTTTATTTTGTTTCGGGTTTTGCTAACATTCCGTCGAAGAGGGTTTTGGTGATGATGTGTCGGTGGGCGCGGATGTAGGTTCCGATGTTGTTTTTGAGGTATGGGGCTTCGAGACCTTTGAGAGAGTAGAGCATCATCATGGCTGCCCATTGGGTGCTGTGGATTTGGAAGATGCCGAGACGCATGCCTTCGTCCATGATTTGCTTAATCATACGTATCTCTTTGATGTCGATAGAGCGGCGGGCTTTTTCGACTTCGTAGATGTTGCGGAAGAAGTCGGCACGGAGCGAGCCATTGCGTTCGATAGCCTCTTTCACGGCTTCGAAGCGTGTGAAGATATATTCTTCGAGTTTTTTCTCTGGTGAGAGGTCTTTGTTCATTACTACTTGTAGGCGTTCGATGAGGTGGTCGAGTTCGTTCTCGATAACGGCGAGATAGACTTCGTCTTTGTTGCTAAAGTAGGTGTATATGGTGCGGCGACCTTTGCTTGAAGCGATGGCTATGTCGTTCATTGTCACGTTGTCTTTACCATACATAGCAAATTGGCGACGGGCTACGTCGACAATAAGTTTTCGAGTTTTAGATTGTTTTTTTTGATCCTTTTTCATGAACAATATCAATTTATTGTGCAAAATTAATCTTTTCTTGTGAATAAACCAAATTTTTGAGTCGAAAAATGACACAAAAGGGGGTATTTGTGCAAGAAAAAAGGGTGTTTGTGCTTTGTGGAATGAGAGTAGATATAGTTATAGTATATTTATGGTATATTTATCCTATATTTATCCTATATTTATCCTATATTTATAGTATATTTATAGTATGTTGTAGGTATTTATTTGTTTGTGTCAAAAAAAATAGTTATATTTGCAGATGATTTTGTTTTGAAAAATGTATAAACTTTAAATATATTATTCCATGACAACATTGATTGAAAATATTGGACGTTTGGTTCAAGTGGAACGTGAAATTCGTCCGTTCGTAGCAGGGGATGCAATGAGCATTTTGCCTGAGATTGAGAATGCTTATCTTTTGGTAGAAGATGATGTGATTAAGGCTTTTGGCCCTATGTCGGAAGCACCTGAGACTGCAGACCAAGTGGTGGATGCAGAGGGACGTTTTGTGTTGCCTGCGTTCTGTGATGGTCACACACATATTGTATATGCAGGTAGTCGTGAGCATGAATTTATTGATAAAATCAATGGTTTGAGTTATGAAGAGATAGCAAAACGTGGTGGCGGTATATTGAATTCGGCTAAGCGTTTGCATGACACATCGGAAGATGGACTCTATGAACAAGCACTTGAGAGAGTGTATGAAATGATAGGTTTCGGTACGGGTGCGGCAGATATTAAGAGTGGTTATGGTTTGTCGACAGAAGACGAATTGAAAATGTTGCGCGTAATTCGCCGTTTGAAAGAGACTACACCGTTGACAATTCGTGCTAACTTCCTCGGTGCGCATGCGGTACCTGCAGCGTATAAAGGTCGTCAAGGGGAATATGTGGATTTGATTTGTAATGAGATGATTCCTGCTGTGGCAGAAGAGGGTTTGGCAGATTTTATTGATGTGTTCTGCGATAAAGGATTTTTTACAGTAGAAGAGACTGCGCGTATGCTTGAAGTGGGTGCGAAATATGGTATGCGTCCGAAAATACATGCTAACGAGTTGGATGTTTCGGGCGGTGTGCAAGTGGGTGTGAAATATAATGCTCTCTCGGTTGACCACCTTGAACGTACTACTGCTGTTGAAATTGAGTGTTTGCGTAATTCGAATACTATCCCTACAATATTGCCAGGTACTTCGTTTTTCCTTGGTTTGCCATACGGTAATGCTAAAGATATGATTGCTGCTGGTTTGCCTGTGGCTTTGGCTTCGGACTATAATCCTGGTTCTACACCAAGTGGTAATATGAAATTTGTGATGTCGTTGGCTTGTATCAATATGAAGTTGACTCCTGCACAGGCTATTAATGCAACTACTATCAATGGTGCGGCGGCTCTTGGTTTAGCACAAACACATGGTTCGATTGCAGTAGGCAAAAAGGCTAACTTGTTTATCACTAAGAAAATACCTTCTATTGACTTTATTCCATACGCATATACAACTGATATTGTTGAGGCTGTTATGTTGAATGGGGAGTTTGTGCAATAAAATTTTTGTTACTTTTGTCATTGCCCAAAAGTAACCAAAAGGCTAGAGCTGTGCTTAAAAAGCTAAAAAATTAATATAAATTCTACTTCGATTTAAACTCGGACAATCTGGTTGCTTCTTCAAAGGTTTGCATATGCCCGTAGTTATTATGCTCCGATACATGACAAAGTAACCTCGCCAAAAATCTCCGTTTACGAATTTATATCAATTTTTTTTAACGCTTTTTAAGGCAATGCTCGGAAACCATTTGTAAATTATTAAGTAACAATTGTGAATTATGGATGCATTGAATAAGTTCCCGTCGGTGGTGTTGGGGTTGTTGATGGCGTGTGGGTTTATATTCACACAGGTGCTTGATGGATTGATAGGGACGGCATTTGTGTTATATACAATGCTGTTTTGGGAGTTGTGGTATTTGAAGGTGTTGGGCTCGACACGCGAGAAGGCTACGGAATATTACGATGGAGTAGTGGGTAGATTTAAGGCGTCGGTGTGGATGATTCTTTCGGTGGAATCGCTCTTTTTGCTGTTGAGTGTGCTTTTTGTTTTTGTGCCTAATATTGTGTCGGCGGCTGTGATTGGCATGGCTAAGTCGGCAAGATTTTTGGCACATTCGGTGTTGTTTATATGGCAGATATCGATGTTGATGAATGCCTTGGCAGCTACTATGTCGGCGGAAGAGTATAAAACGGAGCGTGGCAGAATAGTGCTTATGCTTGTGTTTGCGCCTTTTGGAGCTTTGGCAATGAGGAATTCATAATGCACAATTGCCTTTCGGCATTAATTATTAAACATTAGACTATTTATGACGATAAAAGAGCAAGTAAATGAGCTATTTGAACAACAGCTTTCGGTGTGGGAGATGGCTTGCAATAATTTCGAAGGTTTGAAGACTGTGCAAATTCGTGAGTTTGATTTTGATGGGTTTGGGGTGAAAGTGCAATTCAATCCTGCACGCATGGTGTCGTCGGGCGCAAAGGTAGATGCTAAGACGATTGCTCAACGCAAATGTTTCCTTTGTGCGGCTAATCGTCCAGAAGTACAGCGTGGCATAGAGTGGAGAGATTATGATATATTGATTAATCCGTTTCCGATTTTTCCTCGCCATTTGACTATCCCTCGTCGCGAGCATGTGGACCAACGTCTTGTGCCATACATCAGTGATATGTTTGACTTGGCTCGTGAATTGCCTGATTTTGTAGTTTTTTATAATGGACCTAAATGCGGTGCTTCGGCTCCTGACCACATGCACTTTCAAGCAGGTAATGCTGATTTCTTGCCTCTTGTGGGTGATTATTTCAATTTGAAAGCTGATGGTAAATGCACAATGCACAATGCACAATTTACAATTGATGGAGTTGATGTATATACTATTGATAATTATTTACGAGAGGTATATTGTATAGAGTCTTGTGATAGAGATGCTTTGTATCAGGCATTTATGAAATTGTATAACTCATGGGTGGTTGATGCTGATGTTGAGCCAATGATGAATGTGGTTTGTCTTTATCGTGAGGGTAAGTGGTATTTGTTTGTAATTCCTCGTGGGGCATTTCGACCATGGCAATACACTGCCGAAGGGGATAAGCAATTGCTTGTTTCGCCTGCTACGGTAGAGGTGAGTGGTTTGTTTATCACTCCAGTGAAAGAGCACTTTGAGCGTATAACAAAAGAGGATGTAGTGGATATACTAAGTCAATGCACGATAAATAAGGAGTAAGGAACAGGGAATAGGGAGCAGGGTGTAAGGATTAATTTTTAAAATTATTTTTGAAAATGGGTATAGAGCAGAGAAAAAAGGAATGGTTTGAGTCGGTTGATGTTGAGCGATTGTGGGTGCCTAAAGAATTTGGCGCAGAACAAGACCCTCCGAAAATGGAAAAAGCAGATATGGAACAATTGCCAAAATTGGGACAAGAGCCGATAATTACTGTTGGTATAATGCACGCAGAGCGAATAGAATTCTTTTTTGATTCGCCGTTTCGTTGTGCCGAGATACCTAATATTACGTTTGATGGCGAGTATGAAGTTTTGCTTTCTGAATCGGGGCGTGTGAGTTTCTTTGAACAAGAGTTTGATTCGTTGCATTTTACTCCTATTGAAGAGCAAGATTATACATCGGAGGATGGTTATTTCGAACTTGAGGATGTGGTGATTGGTATCAATTTCCACTGGGAGCGCAAGGAGAATCAGTGTTTTAAAGGTGGATTGACCTTTATGGTTGAGCATGGTAAGGTGGTGGCAATAAATGAGATACCTACTGAGGCTTATATCTTTTCGGTTATTTCGAGTGAGATGAGTGCAACGGCAAGTCTTGAATTGTTGAAGGCTCATGCTGTGATTTCGCGTTCGTGGTTGTTGAAACCTATTATTCATAATGAGCATAATGTGAATGCTGTACTTGAACGACGGACAGATGATGAGTTGATTAAGTGGTATGAACGAGACTCTCATGAATTGTATAACGTGTGTGCTGATGACCATTGTCAACGCTATCAGGGTATTACGCGTGCCCGCACCGAGAATGTGCGCTTGGCGATTGAGGCAACGCGAGGTATGGTGTTGATGAACAATGGCGAAATTTGTGATGCACGTTTCTCAAAATCGTGTGGTGGTATGAGTGAAGTGTTTGAAAGTTGTTGGGCTGATGAGCATTATCCTTATTTGGAAAGGGTGGTTGATAGTAAGTCTGCCGAGTCGGTAATGTCAACACCCGATTTGACTGTTGAGGCTAATGCAGAAGCTTGGATTCGTGGCGAATATGACTCGTTTTGTAATACTCGCGACAAAGAGATACTCTCGCAAGTCCTTAATAATTACGACCAAGAGACTACAGATTTCTATCGTTGGAAAGTGGAATATACTACTGAGCAATTGTCGGAGTTAGTAGCTCGCCGTTCGGGTATAGATTTTGGCACTATCGTTGCGCTTGAACCTGTTGAACGTGGTGTGTCGGGTAGATTGATACGACTTCGTATCGTGGGTACAAAACGCACTATGATTGTAGGCAAAGAGTTAGAAATACGTCGTTGGTTATCAGACTCACACCTTTATAGTTCGGCTTTTGTGGTAGATAAAATTGAAAAAGGTTTTGTTTTGACAGGTGCTGGTTGGGGTCATGGTGTGGGATTGTGTCAGATTGGTGCTGCTGTGATGGGAGCTAAAGGTTATAAATATAATGAAATATTGAGCCATTATTTTGTTGATTCAGAATTGAGTGTATTATATAAATAACTTTTGATATATGGAAAAAAGAATTTCTCCTTGGTTTTGGATACCAACTCTTTATTTTGCACAAGGTATTCCTTATTTCATTGTGAATAATATTTCGGTGATGATGTTCACTAAAATGGGTGTGCCTAATGGTGATATGGCGATGTTTACGTCGTTGCTTTATCTTCCATGGATGATAAAACCATTTTGGAGTCCGTTTGTAGATATTTTCAAGACTAAACGTTGGTGGACTGTTGTTATGCAAATTCTTATGACTGCTGCATTTGCATTTACTATTTTCTCTATCCCAACACCTACAGCCGAAATGTTGGCTACGCAATCTACTCCAATCAGTATGTTCTATGTTACGCTTATTCTGTTTGTAGTTACTGCATTTGCATCGGCTACTCACGATATCGCAGCTGATGGTTTTTATATGCTTGCGTTAAAACAAAATGAGCAGGCTGCTTTTGTTGGTATTCGTAGTACATTTTATCGTCTCTCTTCTATATTTGGGCAAGGTGTGCTTGTTGCTCTTGCAGGTTTGATTGAAACAAATACAGGTAATATCCCTATGTCGTGGAGAATAACAATGATTGTAACTGCTGCTATTTTTGCAATATGTTCGTTGTATCATACATTTATGCTTCCACGTCCTACAACTGATATTTCTTCAATTAAAGATGAAAAGCCAACTGTAGGTGCTATATTCATGGAGTTTGGTCGTACTTTTGCAACATATTTCAAAAAAACAGGTGTTTTGTTGGCTATTGTATTTATGTTGCTCTATCGTTTGCCTGAAGCATTCCTTATTAAAATGTGTATGCCATTCCTTGTTGCTTCGAAAGAGATGGGAGGTCTTGGACTTTCGACAGCAGAAGTGGGTGTTGTATATGGTACGATAGGTGTATTATTCCTTACTATAGGTGGTATTCTTGGTGGATTGTTTGCTTCGAAATTGGGATTGAAAAAATCGCTTTGGACAATGGCTGGATGTATGACTTTGCCATGTCTTACTTTTGTTTATTTAGCAGTATGTCAACCAGAAAATCTTGTTCTTACATCTATTGCTATTGCAATTGAACAATTTGGTTATGGTTTTGGCTTTACTGCATATATGCTTTATATGATGTATTTTTCTGAAGGAGAGCTTAAAACATCTCATTATTCTATTTGTACAGCCTTTATGGCAATGAGTATGTTGATTCCTGGAATGTTTGCAGGTTATATTCAAGAAGCATTGGGTTATGTTGATTTCTTCTGGATGGTGATGATTTGCTGTTTTGCGACATTGGCTGTAACTTTCTTTGTTGACCGTAAGATTGACCCTAACTATGGTAAGAAATAGTAATGAGTAAATAGTAATAAAAAATCCTGCTTTGTGGAGCAGGATTTTTTATTTTTATAAATATGGTGCTGTTGGGCTGATATTGAGTTTTTTTATCTCTTCAGGGGTGCCACAAGCAACTATTTCGCCACCACGTTTACCAGCTTCTGGGCCGAGATCGATGAGGTGGTCGGCTTGTCGGAGAACATCGAGATTGTGTTCGATGACGATGACGGTATTGCCACGTGAAACAAGGCGTTGGAGTACGTTCATGAGGACTTTTATGTCTTCGAAGTGTAGCCCTGTAGTTGGCTCGTCGAGGATGTATAATGTGTGGCCTGTGTCACGTTTAGCAAGTTCGGTGGCGAGTTTTACGCGTTGGCTTTCACCGCCTGAGAGGGTTGTAGAACTTTGTCCGAGTTTGACATAACCGAGACCTACGTCTTGTAGTGTTTGGAGTTTGTGTACAAAGGTAGGCATATTCTCGAAAAATTCAACTGCTTGGTTGATGGTCATGTCGAGTACGTCGGCAATGGATTTGCCTTTGAAACGGACTTCGAGGGTTTCGCGGTTGTAGCGTTTGCCTCCACAAGCTTCGCAAGGTACATAGACATCGGGGAGGAAGTTCATTTCGATTTTTTTCATACCGTTGCCAGAGCAGACTTCGCATCGTCCTCCTTTGGCATTGAAAGAGAAACGGCCAGGTTTGTAGCCACGTATTTTGGCTTCGGGTAGTCCGGCAAAGAGATTGCGGATGTCGTTGAAAATGCCAGTGTAGGTGACTGGATTGGAACGTGGTGTGCGTCCGATAGGCTCTTGGTCAACGGTGACTACTTTGTCGATATATTCGATGCCCTCGATAGAGTCGTAGGGAAGAGGCTCTTCTTTGCTACGATAGAAATGGCGTGTGAGGATAGGGCGTAGAGTACCGTTGATGAGAGATGATTTGCCACTGCCCGATACACCAGCAATGCAGGTGAGAGTGCCGAGAGGGATGTCGAGAGTTACGTTTTTGAGATTGTTGCCATGCGCACCTTTGAGAATCAGGTGTTTGCCATTGCCAGAGCGACGTTCGGCAGGTATAGCAATAGAGTTTTTGCCAGAGAGATAACGCGCTGTGAGTGTGTTGGTTTTGAGCATTTCTTTGAATGTGCCTTGAAATACCACTTCGCCACCGAGACGACCTGCACCTGGACCCATATCGACGATGTAATCAGCCGCACGCATCATGTCTTCGTCGTGTTCAACAACAATGACAGAGTTGCCTACGTCGCGGAGTTCTTTGAGTGAGTTGATGAGGCGGATGTTGTCGCGTTGGTGAAGACCGATGCTTGGCTCGTCGAGGATGTATAGTACATTAACAAGTTGACTACCAATTTGTGTGGCGAGTCGGATGCGTTGGCTTTCGCCGCCTGATAGTGTGGCAGATGAGCGAGAGAGGGCAAGATAGCCAAGACCGACATCGAGAAGGAATTTGAGTCGGGTGCGGATTTCTTTTATGATTTCAGCACCGATTTGGCGTTGGCGTTTGTCCATTTGTTTTTCGGCAGAGGCGAGCCATTCGTAGAGTTCGTCGAGTTGCATGTTGGCAAGTTCGGCAATGTTTTTGTCGGCAATGCGGAAACTGAGAGCCTCTTTATTTAATCGAGTGCCGTTGCAGTGAGGGCATACGACAGGTGTGTAGAAGGAGTCTGCCCAGCGTTGTTCGGTGGATGAGCCGTCTTCTTGTTGGAGTGATATGTAATGTATAAGTCCTTCGTAGCGAGTGCGATAGTTGGTGTCGTTGCCAATGGCGGAGTTTGAGATTAGGAGTTCTTCGGTAGAGCCATTGAGGATTTCGTCGAGGCCTTCTTCGGGGATTTCGGCAATTGGAGTTTTGGTTGTAAAGCCATATTTATCGCCAATGGCATTGATTTGCCAGAAAATCATAGTGCTGCGCTCTTTGCCGAGAGGTACGATGCCACCTGCTGCGATGGAGAGTCGTTTGTCGGGGATTATTTTTTCGAAGTCGATTTGGTTGACTGTGCCGAGGCCTTTACAATGGGGGCACGCGCCTTTAGGGGTGTTGAAGGAGAAGTTGTGGGGCGCGGGTTCGTTGTATGATAGGCCTGTAGTTGGGTCCATGAGGTGGCGCGAGAGGAAACGGGTTTGTTCGCTATCGCGAGTGAGTATCATCATTACGCCATCGCCCATGTTCATTGCTTTTTCGATGCTTTTTTTGAGGCGTTGGAGGAGTGAGGAGTTAGGAGTGAGGGGTGAGGAGTTATTAACCTCCTCCGAGCAAAGCTCTCGTCCCCCTAAGACAGGGGGACAATCGTTAGTGTTTTCGTTTGAGATAGGTTTTGTTGGGATGGTAGGGACGATGAGTTTGTCGATGACGACTTCGATGTCGTGGTTGTGGTAGCGGTCGAGTTTCATGCCGGCGTAGATTTCTTGCATTATGCCGTCGACGCGTACGTTAGGGTAGCCTTTTTTGCGTATGCTTTCGAATAGTTCTTTGTAGTGGCCTTTGCGGTTGCGGACCACTGGTGCGAGGAGGTATATGGCTTGTCCGTTGTAGTCTTTGAGTATGAGGTCGAGGATTTGTTCGTCGGAGTATTTTATCATTGGTTGCCCAGAGATATAGCTATAGGCTACGCCTGCGCGGGCATAGAGGAGGCGGAGGAAGTCGTAGATTTCGGTAACGGTGCCGACTGTAGAACGGGGATTTTTGTTAGTTGTTTTTTGTTCGATGGCGATTACGGGGCTGAGTCCTGTGATTTCGTCGATGTCGGGGCGTTCGATGTTGCCGATGAAGTGGCGTGCATATGCCGAGAAGGTTTCGATATAGCGACGTTGGCCTTCGGCATAGATGGTGTCGAAGGCGAGTGATGATTTGCCACTGCCGCTGAGGCCTGTTATGACGGTTAGGGCATTGCGTGGGATGGTTACATCGATATTTTTTAGGTTATGCACTCGGGCACCGAGGAGGGATATTTTCATTATAGTTGGGAGTTGAAAGTTAAGAGTTGAGAGAAAATTTCTGTTTTTGCAAAGTTACAAAATTATTTAGATGTATGTGATTTTTTTTGGTGTTTATTTTTTATTTTTAGTTTGCGGATATGGTTATAGTATATTTATAGTATGTTTATCCTATATTTATCTTATATTTATAGTATATTTATTATATATTGTAGTTATGGGGAGGGTTAGGGAGATGGATGAGATGTGTTTTGTGGTTGTTGGGTGGTTTTTTTGGAAAAAATAGGTGGTTTTTAGTCTTTTGTGTGGGGTGTTTGGTTTTGAGAATGAGTTGTTTTATGGATGTATTTGGGGGTGTGGTTGTTGGATGTTTTGTTGGGTGGTTGGGGTTAATTTGCGTATAGTCAGCGTGTTATGTGTGGAGATTGTGTATGGAAAATATAAATTCAAAAAAAAAGATAAAAAGAGTGTGTTATGTGAAAAAAAATGTGTACATTTGCGAAGTTATTCTGCATAAATATAAATAGTAAATTATGGAAATAAAAAAATCACCAAAAGCCAATTTGGAAGACAAACGATTGACCTTTGTTTTTATGGGTTTGATTGTTGCTTTGGCTATTTTGTACACTGCTTTTGAGTGGACACAACGTGAAATTACAGTTCACGAAGCTGAGAATGAAGATTTCCTTGTAGAGGAAGAGATTCAGATTGACCAAACATTCCAAGAAGAGACTCCTCCACCACCTCCAGAACCAGAAGAGGTGCCTGAGGTGATTGAAGAGATTAAGATTGTGGATGACGATGTTAAGACGGAAGAGGTTAATTTCACAACAGAAGATACAAAAGAGGAGGTGAAAATTCAACAAATAGAACTTCCTGACGAAGAGCCAGACGAGGAGATTGAAGAGGTGTTTATGGTGGTAGAGGAGATGCCTGAGTTCCCTGGTGGTATGGCTAAGTTGATGAAATATTTCTCTGACAATGTGCGTTATCCTGTTGTGGCTGCGGAAAATGGTATCCAAGGTCGTGTTATCTGCCAATTTACAGTGTGGAAAGATGGTACTATCCGTGATATCGTTGTGGTGAAAGGTGTGGATAAGGCGTTGGATAAAGAGGCTGTTCGTTTGATTGAAAATATGCCTAATTGGAAACCTGGTAAACAACGTGGTAAGGCTGTGTCTTGTAAATATACAGTGCCTGTGTCGTTCCGTTTGCAATAATTTTTTGCGAGATATAAGTATAAAGTAGTAAGTCGTATGGACTTGCTACTTTTTTTATGCATATAATTTATGGCTGTTTTGTCTGTGATAGAAGAAGTTTGTTGTTGGGTTAATTTATTGTTATATAGTTATTTATGTTTGTATTTGTGGGTTGAAGTGGTAAATTCCAGCTTTTGGTTTTCAATTTTCAACTAAAACTGTTGTGGGAATGAAAAAAAAGTTGTAACTTTGCACCCGTTATGTGTAGCCGCTGATGAGGAATAGTGAACCTCGTGAATGCTGTACAATTATTTACTCTTAAATCATTCATTGACAATGGATTTTATTAAAATTGCAGAACAAGCTTTTGCAGTAGAGAACAATCTCCCAACATTCAAAAGTGGAGACACTATTACAGTAGATTACCGTATTAAAGAGGGTAACAAAGAGCGTATTCAACGTTATCGTGGTGTAGTTATCAAAATTACAGGTCACGGTGCAACAAAACGCTTCACAGTTCGTAAAATGTCAGACAACGTAGGTGTAGAACGTATCTTCCCTATGAACTCTCCATTTATCGACAAAATTGAGGTTAACAAAATTGGTAAAGTACGTCGTGCTAAATTGTATTACCTCCGTAACCTTACAGGTAAAGCTGCTCGTATTGCTGAAAAACGTGGTTAATATTTGTGATCACAAAAATAAGGCTGTCCACATTCTGGACAGCCTTTTTTTTGTTGATTTTTATGTTTATTTTGATTTTTTTTGTGGGAGGTTATTCTTTGCGCATGGCTTCGGCTGGGGAGATGCGTGTGACGAAGTAGGATGGTCCTACGAGCATGAGTATAGATGCTATGGCGAGTCCGATGTTGATGAGTAGCCATGCTGAGAATGATAGTGTGACAGGTACGTGGTCGACGTAGTAGGATGTTGGATCGAGAGGGATGGCGTGGGTGAAGTGTTGGATAGCGATTATTGCTAGTCCAATGATATTGCCCCAGAGCATGCCACGTGAAATGAGATATGCTGATTGTGTGAGGAAGATTTTGCGAATTGTCCAATTGTTGGCTCCTAGTGATTTGAGTAATCCGATGGTTGCGGAGCGTTCGAGGATGAGGATTAGTAGGCCTGAAATGACGCAAAAACCTGATACGGCAAGCATTAGTATGATGATTACGATAGCATTCATGTCGAGCATAGCGAGCCAATCAAATATTTGAGGTGTTAGGCTTTCGATGGTTTCGACGCGATAGAGAATGTCGGTGTTGTGAGAATATGTGATTATTCGGTTGAATAGGTTGGCAGAGGTTTGGTTGAGTTGAGAGTAGTCGTTGATTAGGATTTCGAGAGTGGAGAATTGGTCTTCTCCCCACTGATTTAGGCGTTGAATGTGATTGATGTTGGTGATTATGTAGAGTTTGTCGTAATCGGCAAAGGTGGTTTGATATATGCCTAGTACGGTGAATTTTCGAGCGCGGAGTCCATTGTTAGAGGCGAAATAGATGGTGTATGAGTCGCCTATTTTGAGGTTCATGGCTCGTGCGATAGAGGCACTGATGAGAGAAGAGTTGGGTGCTGAGGTTTGGGAGTTGAGTGTAGTGCCTTCGATTAGATTTTGTGAGAAGAAGTCCCAATTGTAAGTTGAATCTACACCTTTGAGGAGTATTCCTTGGAAGGCTTCTTCGGTGTGGATTATGCCGGGTTGTGTGGCAATGTGTTGTATGTCGCTGATGTTAGGGGTTGTTTTTAGTAGGCTATCGAGTTGTGGTGTGAGGGTTACGGGTTCGGATTGGAGGGAGTTGTAGTTGTTGTAGGACATTACTTGTATGTGGCTACCGAATCCGATTATTTGTTTGCGGACTTCTTGTTTGAAGCCTACTATTACGGCAATGGATATGAGCATTACGGCAAGTCCGAGAGATATTCCTATTATGGCTATACGCACGGCTGGGCGTGACATTTGTTGATTGTCACGTTCTTCGCGATTGAAGCGGTTTGCTATGAATAGTTCGAATTTTGCCATTTATTTATTTTTTCTCACTGATTTTGTTTTCTCACGGAACTCACGGAATGCACAGATTTTTATTGTTGCGCGATGTTTTTATTCGAGTAGGCCACGGTTGCACCAATGTGAGAATGGCATCATGGCGTGGGCGGCTTGGGTGAGGTGGTTGATGAGTTGTTGAGGATTATTTAGTAGTGAATCGTCGAAGTGATGTTCGGTGAGCCATTGTTTCATTTTGAGGAGTTCGATGGCTGGATGGTCGGCTGGATAGCCCATTGGTGGGCGTTTGAGTGATTCGAAACAGGTTAGTTTGTCGCCAAAATAGTGTTTGAAATCGGGTTGTGCCATGATGTTGAATAATTCGTCGTACTCGGTGTCGATGTATGAGCGGAAGCGTTTTATGCCTTGATTGTCGGCGCACCAAATGCCTCCTGATAGCATGCAGTTGCCTGGTTGGAGGTGGATGTAGTAGCCAGAGAATAGGCTGCGATGGCCACCATTCATGGCGATATAGGATCCGAAATGGCGTTTGTAGGGAGATTTGTCGGGTGAGAAACGAGTGTCGCGATAGATGCGGAAGAGGCAGTCTTTGGGTTCGAGGTAGCGCACTTGTGGGTCGAATTGTCCAATTTCGTTGATGAGTGTAGCGGTTAGGTCGAGCATGGCTTGACGTGCAATATCATATCGCTCGCGGTTTTCTTGAAACCACGAGCGATTGTTATTTTGTGCTAAGTCTTGTAAAAATGGTAGAATTGATTCGTAATTCATAATTTTCTGTTACTTTTGTGACCAAAATTACTTCGTGATTTTTGCTACGCTCGGCAACTGAAGTAAACTTCGTTGCTCTCGCTTGTTACAAAAATTATCAATTTTATTGTTAAAGGCTCAAAGACCTTCGGTTCTCAACTCTCAATTCTCAATTCTTCATTGATTGGCAGGGACGACGAAGCGGGCGGTTACGCGGTTGCGTTGTTCGACGAAGACGAGGCGTTCGCCTACGAGTTTGTCTACGATTTCTTTGGTGTAGTGGCGGATAGTGATGAGTTCGACGTCGGTGTTGTAGAGGACTTCGTATTCGTCTTTGAGTTCGTCGATCATGCGTTGGAAGTTGATTTCGTTGTAGTCAACGCAAAGTGAGAAGCTGATTGCGGCAGTTTGTACGAGGCTTGATTTGAGTCGATATGATGCAAGTACTCCGAATATTTTGCTGAGTCGTTCTTCGGCGATGAATGAGAAGTCGCGTGGAGTGAGTGAGAGGAGCACTTGATTGCGTTTGTTGATGTAGATAGGTGGAAGGTCGAGTCGTTCGGTGTAGTTGGTGATTACGGAGCCTGGTTCGGTAGGATTAACAAACGATTTTACGTGAAGAGGTATGCGTTTGTTTTGTAATGGTTTAACAGTTTTTGGGTGAATGACTGAGGCTCCGCAGTAGCTGAGTTCGATGGCCTCTTTGTATGATAGTACTGGTATGATTTGTACGTTTTCGTAGAGTTTTGGGTCGGCATTCATCACGCCAGGCACGTCTTTCCAGATGGTCACGGTTTCGGCATTGAGAAGGTTGGCAAGGATTGCAGCAGTATAGTCGGAACCTTCGCGACCGAGAGTTGTAGTCTGGTTAGTTCTTGTGCCAGCGAGGAAGCCTTGAGTTACGGTGAGTTGTTTGTCGAGGAATGCTTCTTGGCAGAGGTTGAGGCTGACTTCCATGTCAACGTTGGCGTCGCGGTGGTTGGCATCGGTGATGATGCATTTGCGCACGTCAATCCATTCTGCAGGGAGTCCGATGTGGCAGAGATATGTGGCTACGATAGTAGTTGAAAGGAGTTCACCGAAAGAGACAATGCGGTCGTACTCAAAGTCGTAGCTAAGCGAAGGACGTTGAGAAATGATTTCATCGAGTTGAGCATATAGGTCGGCAACGAGGGTGTCGATAGTATCGCGTTGGTCGCCAAAGAGGTCAGCAATAATTGCTTCGTGGTAATCGACTACGGCTTGGATGTGATGCTCGACATCGGATTTGTGGTTGAAGAAACTGTTGACCACAAGCTCGAAAGCATTGGTCATTTTGCCCATTGCCGAGATAACAACTGCGAGATTGTCGTCAGATTGTTTTACTATTTCGCAAAGATTGCGTACGCCGTTGGCATCTTTAACTGATGCGCCTCCAAATTTGTATATTTTCATATTTTATAATTGTTTATTTAGATATGAAGACAAGAAGATAGGATTTTTGTTTCTTGTATAAATTAACAAGCAAAGATACGAATTTATTTTGGATTGTGCAAGATGTTTGTGGATTGCTTTATAGTATGTTTATAGTATATTTATACTATATTTATCATATATTTATAGTATGTTTATAGTATGTTATAGTTTGCTTGGGGGTAGGGCTCTTTATCGATTTAGATGAAAGGTTATATTATGCATCATTTTGAGAAGTATTGAGACGGATATTTTAGAACGCTTCGCTTGTTCGGAAGATTCAGTCTTGCGACTGCTGGGGGAAGTGTAGCGGGCTATGTCTCTACTGTTTTTTCGGTCTGATGACCGATAGGACACGGCACGCCGTGTCCCTACAAAAGAGTAATGTAGCTTTTATAAAAACCTTTTTTTAACTAAATTGACAAAGAGCCGTTGGGTAGGATGGAGATTTTGCAGAAAGGGGATTAAGGGGTGTTAGATGTGCATTGAATTGTGGGTTAAATGGTTAGATTTGGTAGTTTGGGATTTTTTTTGTAACTTTGCAAAATATTGCGAAGATGTGCTTTGCCTCAGTAAAATTAAATAAATTTAGTTTTGTGTTCGGTTTGCTACATTTTTGCAGTCGCAAAATTCTTAGTATTAAAGTTTAATTAAACCAGATTGAAAATGATTGAAAAAATTGGTACAAATGCAGGTCTTGTATGGCATGCATTGGAGGCTGGCAAATTGGAATTGAAAGCCATCAAAAAAGCTACAAAATTGACTGAAAAAGAAATCTATGCTGCACTTGGCTGGTTGGCTCGT
>JAZOUT010000061.1:0-10445 GCA_045658305.1 Candidatus Aphodosoma sp.
TTTCAGCGTTTTCAGCGCACCTAAATGGTATGCCGATGGACTCTCTGAACTCAAAAATTTGGCTCAAGTTGGTATCGAACGTGAATTCTGCGCTCAGAAATTGCAACTCCTCGAATATGCCCGCAAAAAGACTACTCAAAAGGTAAACCTATTTGAGAAGGTACAAATTCCAGGCTACGAAGATGCGATTCGCAAAATCAAACGATTCATGGAAGATGAAGAAAACCTCTCTAAATCATCACAAAAAATCGTAAAAGCTAAGCGCGCGTAATCATAGTCAACAGACAACAGTCAACAGTAGGGACGCTCGGCTCGAGCGTCCGATAATCCGAATGGGACAAAAACGACTGTAGACCATAGACTGTAGACAAAAAAAAGAAATAGTATGATAACAAAAATGACTAAATACGACTTCCTTGTGTTTCACGCACAATACGATGACTTTCTCGAGAAATTGAGAAACGTGGGCGTATTGCACGTGGCTACATTGGAAGAAGGTGATGCCAATCTCGAACTCGTGCGTGAGAAGATTGCTTTGCGTGCCTCTATCGACAAATCGGTAGATACAGCATCGGCTCTCATCTCTGCTCACAATTCGGTTAAAGGTGCTACGCCTCTCACAACGGCTCCTGCTTTGCATCTCTCGCTCGACGAAGGTCTTGCACTACTCGATCAGTTCGAGAAATTGCAAGCCGAAGCCGAACTACTCCGTCAAGAAGTAGTAGCTGCTGAGCGCGAGCAACAACGCATGGCTCCTTGGGGCAACTACTCTGCCGAGCAGTTCGCACGCCTTGCCGAAGCAGGATTCCAGATTGGATTCTACACTTGTGCTTCTCGAATCTATAATCCTGAATGGGAAGAGGCGCACAATGCTTTCATCATCGACAACAGCACAAATACTACTTATTTTGTGACTGTAACCAAAGAACCTATTGCCGACATCGAAGCCGAACGCTTCGAAATCAGTCCTCTAGGTTCGCAACAATTGGCCGAAGCTCTTACTGCAGCTCAAGCTAAATACAACGAAAAACAAGCCGAAATCCTCAAATTTGCTGTGGCTAATGTTGCCAATCTCCAACATTTATCGCAACAAGTGAGCGAGGTAATCGACATCGACCGCGTGCATATCAACACACGTCACGCAGCCGACAACACAGTGATGATTCTCGAAGGTTACTGCCCTACCGACACTACCAACGCACTCGAAGCTATGCTCAAAGAAGAAGGTGTATATTACGAGTCGGCAGAACCATCGAATGAAGACAATGTGCCTATCAAATTGCGCAACAACGCCTTCACTCGTCTTTTCGAACCACTTACTGGCATGTATGGTATGCCTAACTACAACGAGTACGACCCAACGCCAATCCTTGGCCCATTCTTCTTGCTCTTCTTCGCATTATGTATGGGCGACGCAGGCTATGGCATCCTCTTGATACTCATCGGACTCGCTATCAAATTCGAGAAATTCAAAATCGCAATGTTCGACGGTATGGGTGGCATCATCACCGCCCTTGGCGTCGTTACAGCCGTCGTAGGCGTATTCCTTGGCACTGCCTTTGGTGTTGACCTCTACAATGCCGAATTCGTTCCTGCCGCACTCAAATCAGTCATGATTAAGGGCAACGTCATGGGCTTCGACATCCAAATGGTTATGGCTCTCATCATTGGCGTGTTCCACATCTGCCTTGCTATGATAGTCAAAGCCATCTGCTTCACTCAACGCGATGGTTTTATGGCTAATCTCAGCAATTGGGGATGGTTACTCCTCATCTTAGGTGGCATTGCCACAGCCATTTTGGCTATGATGAAAGTACTCTCGCCTGAGGTTACACAATGGGTTATCATCGCCATCGGAGCTATTTCGGCACTTGGTATCTACCTATTCAACGACCCAAAACGCAATCCTCTTATCAACATCGGCGCAGGACTTTGGGATACCTACAACATGATTACAGGCCTTCTAGGCGACGTATTGAGCTACATCCGTCTCTATGCGCTCGGTCTTGCAGGTGGTATGCTCGGTGGTGCATTCAATAGCATCGCAACAATGGTATTAGGCGAAAATCCAAACATCGGCACATGGGCAGGCTTCATCATCATCCTCGTCATCGGCCACGTACTCAACCTTGCCATGTCAGCTCTCGGTGCATTCGTTCACCCATTGCGTCTCACATTCGTTGAATACTTCAAAAACGTAGGATACGAAGGCAAAGGCGAAAAATACGCACCACTCTCAAAGAGAGTTGAAAGTTGAACCGAAGGTCTTTGAGCCTTTGGCGATAAAAAGTTGAGAGTTGAGAGTCACCATTCGAAATAAAAACTTTCACATTTCAAATTTAAAATTTCAAATAAATAAAATAAATTATTAACAATTAAAAATTTTAAAACATTATGGAATTACTTTTAGGTTATCTCGGTTTAGGCCTCATGTTAGGTCTTGCTGGCATCGGTTCTTGTCTTGGAACAACAATCGCAGGTAAAGCTGCAGAAGGTGCATTGAAAAAAAATCCAGGCGCATCATCATCTTACATGATTCTTTCTGCTCTTCCATCAACACAAGGTCTTTACGGCTTCGTAGCATTCCTTGCATGGATGAGCAAAGACTATGCTGCTGATGGCATCATGCTCTTCTGTGTAGGTCTTGCAGTAGGTGCAATCTGCCTTTTCTCAGCAATCCGTCAAGGTCAAGTATGTGCCGATGGTATCGCATCAATCGCACAAGGCAACGACGTATTGACTAACACACTCATCTACGCCGCTCTTCCTGAGTTCTACGCAATCCTTGCGCTCGTAGCATCATTCATGATCTAATCGATACCCAATCGACTATAGAACACCAAAAGCATCTCACCCATTCAGTGAGATGCTTTTTTCGTCGTATCTAAATAAAAGCTATGAACGTATGATTTTTTTCTTAAAAACTTTTGTATTTTTATTTGTTTATACCAAAAATAAATCGTACCTTTGCAAGGAAATTGAGGAGATATAACCATCTACCTCAGTTTGACTATGATTTCTTATTTATTAATCGTATAAATATCAAAAAATTACACTATTATGGAACTACCTTTCGCCGAGGCCTATAAAATTAAAATGGTAGAGCCTCTTCGTAAATCTACACGTGCTGAACGTGAACAATGGATTAAAGATGCACATTACAACCTTTTCGGTTTGAAATCTGACATGGTTTACATCGACTGTATCACTGACTCAGGTACAGGTGCTATGTCTGACCGTCAATGGGCTGCTATGATGATGGGTGACGAAGCTTATGCTGGTGCTCGCTCATTCTTCCACCTCAAAGAAACTATCACTAAAATCACTGGTTTCGACTGGATTATCCCAACTCACCAAGGTCGTGCTGCTGAAAACGTACTTTTCTCTTACCTCGTAAACGAAGGTGATATCGTTCCTGGTAACTCTCACTTCGATACTACTAAAGGTCACATCGAAGGTCGTAAAGCTTTCGCAGTTGACTGCACTATCGACGAAGCTAAAAACACTCAACTTGAATTGCCTTTCAAAGGTAATGTTGATATCAACAAATTGGAAAAATGTCTTGCTGAAAACGCTGACAAAATTCCTTTCATCATCGTTACTATCACTAACAACACAGCTGGTGGTCAACCTGTATCTATGGAAAACCTCCGTGGTGTACGTGCTGTTGCTGACAAATATGGCAAACGCGTTCTCTTCGACTCTGCTCGTTTCGTAGAAAATGCTTACTTCATCAAAACTCGTGAAGAAGGCTACGCTGACAAAACTATCAAAGAAATCTGCCGCGAAATGTTCTCATACGCTGACGGTATGACTATGTCTTCTAAAAAAGACGGTCTCGTTAACATGGGTGGTTTCATCGCTACACGTCACGAAGACTGGTACGAAGGCGCTAAAGGCTTCTGTATCCGTTACGAAGGTTTCTTGACTTATGGTGGTATGAACGGTCGTGATATGGACGCTCTTGCTGTTGGTCTTGACGAAAATACTGAGCTCGATACTATCGAAACTCGTATCAAACAAGTACAATACCTCGCTGCTCGCCTCGACGAATTCGGTATCCCTTACCAACGTCCTGTAGGTGGTCACGCTTTGTTCGTTGGCGCTTCTCTCATCCTTACTAACGTACCTAAAGAAGAGTTCCCTGCTCAAACATTGGCTATCGAACTTTACAAAGAAGCTGGTGTTCGTGGTTGCGAAATCGGTTACATCCTTGCTGACCGTGACCCTGTAACTCGCGAAAACCGTTTCGGTGGTCTCGGCCTTCTCCGTTTGTGTATCGCTCGTCGTACTTACACTAACAACCACATGGACGTTATCGCTGTAGCTCTCAAAAACGTATTCGACCGTCGTAACGAAATCAAACACGGTTATCGTATCACTTGGGAAGCTCCTCTTCTCCGTCACTTCACAGTTCAACTCGAACCAGTACAAGAATAATCAATATTCTAAACTGAATATAACAAACAAATGGGTGTTCTTAATAGAGCACCCATTTTTATTTTACGATTTAATAATAAAGGGAACTTACAATAGTAGTCCCCAAAAATTATCATCTATGATGCAATAACCTTACTAACCATTGAGGGTGACAACGTGAAATTGAAGCGTATGATTGCTCTTTCGCTCCAAGGCCTTGATAAAAACGAGCTACGCCTGGTATCATTGAGCCCTCGCAGTCGAATATCAGACCTTGTGGACAACAAATATTCTCGAGGATATAATCAACAAGCAAGAACATTGCGCTATGCTCTTTGCCTAACTTATCAGAAACAGGAATTAAATATATAAATCGTTCTCGTGTTTGTATGCCGAATAGTGAGGCCATGAGTTGGTTACCACTATAAACACCAAGTATATGAGTTGAAAGTTGAGAGTATGCTGCTTCTACAAGTGGTTGGATAGTGGAGTGTAAATCCCAGCGCATTGTGGTATTTTCGGATTTCCAAAGCGAAACAAAATCCTCTATTTTTACCTCACGGATAGTCAATCCTGCTTTTTGTGCTTTTGATATATTTCGCTTAGTATTTGAGTTGTAACCCCTGCGAATGGTGTTTATATCTTCACAGTAAGGTATAATCAAGTTGGTTTTTAACAAACAACGACTCAAAATACAATCTTTATTTAGATAATTGATATTGAAATCGTAAACAAGATAAGGTATACGACGACGGAAAGATTCGAATATTTCGGTCGTAACTTCTTGCGCTGAAAATATTCCTAATTGTTGCACCCATATAGGATGAATCAGGTAACTAATCCCCCACTTCTTTTTCAATGGCAATGGCATCACATACTCATAATCATCAGTCGCCAATGCCTCCCATAGCGGACACACCACATCGAGATACCACGAATAGGCATACGGCAAATCGCACAACGATTGAGCAATCGTTGCATCCCACTTTATGCGGTCGATTTCGGTATGTCGCAGATGGAGAATTTTCATATATTAAAAAAGACAGAAGAACAAAATAACATAAAAATTTTATAAATAAATTTTATTTTTTGTTTTTATGTTATTTTGTCTTTTTAACAAAACATATGTTCGATGAAGATTTTAAGTCCAATGCCAACGAGTATTGCGCCACCGATAGCTTCTACGTTGAATTTGATGCGTTTGCCAAATGTAACACCAAGCACACAACCTACGATTGTAAACAAAAAACTAACTATAGCAATAATTCCTGAAGCAGAGAACATAAGATTGCCAAGTGGTACGAAAATCAACCCTGTAGCCAAAGCATCGATACTTGTAGCCACAGCCAAGATAGTGACCATACGCAGCGAACCATACGGCGATTTTGCCTCACATACTACATCATCCTCATCGTCGTCCTTGAAACTCTCATAAATCATCTTTCCGCCCAAAAATCCTAAAATCCCAAGTGCCAACCAGTGATCAATACTGTGTATAAATTCGGCAAAACTTATTCCACATGCCCAACCTATCAATGGCATTCCGCCTTGAAATAGACCAAAAAATAGAGCCATACGCACGATTTTAGGCCAATTATAGCGACCATAACAAATACTACTTGCGATAGATACAGCAAAACAATCCATCGCAAGACCGATGGCAATTAAAATTATTTCGATTAGTGACATAGAAATATAAGCGCAGATAAGGTTATAGTATGTTTATCCTATATTTATGGTATATTTATCCTATATTTATAGTATGTTGTAGTTAGGGGGAAGTATGGGTTTGGTATGGATGATTATAGGTTTTGGAAAGTTCTTTCGTAATCTTCTGCAGCTTTGCAGAGTTCTTTATACCAATCTTCACCAAATTTGCGGATAAGTGGCTCTTTCAAGAATTTATAGACAGGCAATTTGAGTTTTGCGCCTAATTTTTCAGCACAATTACATACTTGCCAGCGATGATAATTGACTGCGGTAAAATCTTTATATTCAGTCAATCGCACTGGATATAGATGACAAGATATTGGTTTATAGAAGGAAGATTTACCTTCACGGTAGGCTTTTTCGAGCGCACATTTGCAACATCCGTCGGCTGGGTCGGTGTAGGTGAATACACATTCGCGACCATTAACAATAGAGGTTACAAGGTCGCCATCGGCATCTCGGTAAGCTACACCTTGCTCGTTGATTACTCTTTTACATTCGTCAGAGAGTTCGTCCCAAATGATAGGCAATGCCTTTTCTAATTCAGCTAACTCACTCTCTTCCAATGGTGCACCTGCATCACCTTCGATGCAACATTCGCCTTTACATACACCCAAATCGCAACAAAAACGTTGTTCGAACAATTCGAAACTAACGACCGTATTTCCTATTTCAACCACGTTATTATAATTAAAAATTAAGAATTACACGTATCATTCGTGATTTGCAAAGTTAGCAAAAAAATCTCAACTCTCAACTCTCAACTTTTTTTAGTATCTTTGCACTTTATTAACATAACGTGAGTTCGACATAACTTTTATTTCACACAGAAGACACGGAACCCACGGAAAAATTTTGTTTATCTCCCACAGATAACACGGATACCATGCGGATTTTTATATCGAACTGACGTTAACATACAATATGCACGAACTACAATTATCACTAACACCGAAAGAGGCTGCTATACCAGAATTACTCAAAAGTATAGTGGCTAAGAAGTTGAATGTCAAAGAATCATCAATAAATCATATCCAAGTAGTCAAAAAATCTATCGACTCACGAGGCAAATTCCCTATCGTACTGCTCAAAGTGCGCGCTTTTGTAGGTAAGAAACCTGACTATCAATATGAGAACGTATTTAAGTACGACAACGTGGCAAATGGGCGCGAAGTTGTGGTTGTAGGCTCCGGTCCTGCAGGTTTATTCGCCGCATTGCGTCTTATCGAATACGGATTGAAACCTATTGTGTTAGAGCGTGGTAAAGAGGTGCTCGACCGCAAAAAAGATATTGCGCAACTCAATCGCAATGTTGCTCTCAACGTAGAAAGCAACTACTGCTTCGGCGAAGGCGGTGCAGGCACATTCTCAGACGGAAAACTATATACTCGCTCGAAAAAACGTGGTAATACACAACGCATATTCGAAATATTCCACTATCATGGAGCGCAAGACGAGATTCTCTACGAAGCTCATCCACATATTGGTACTGACCGTCTGCCTCAAGTAATCAAAAATATACGTCAACGCATCATCGACTGCGGTGGCGAAATTCACTTTAATAGTTGCGTAAACGAATTCATAGTAGAATTCGACGCGATTAAAGGAGTGCGTTGTACAAATGGGTTGACTTATATGGCTGATAATGTGATATTAGCCACAGGACATTCGGCTCGCGATATTTACCATTTGTTGCACCGTCAAGGTATTAAAATCGAAGCAAAAGGCTTCGCAATGGGTGTGCGTGCAGAGCATCCACAAGCTCTCATAGACAGCATCCAATACCACTGCCGCGAACGCAATCCGTATCTCCCTGCTGCATCATACGGACTTGTACATCAAGTAGATGGTCGTGGTGTATATTCATTCTGTATGTGTCCGGGTGGACATATCGTGCCATCGGCAACCGAGGAAAAACAGATAGTTGTGAATGGTATGAGTGCGTCGCATCGTAATTCACCATTTGCCAATTCGGGTATCGTAGTAGAACTTCGCCCTGAAGACCTTACAGAATATGCTCAATATGGCGAATTGTGTGGACTTCGTTTCCAAGAAGACCTCGAACGATTGGCGTTTAACAATAATGGAGGCGGATTACAAACTGCACCAGCACAACGCTTAGCTGACTTTGCTAAAGGCAAATTGTCAAATAGTTTGCCAGATTGCTCATACTTGCCAGGTATAATTTCATCACCTCTACATTTTTGGTTACCAGAGCGCATAGGCAAACGCTTGCAAGAGGGGTTCAAAGCATTCGACCGCAAAATGCATGGCTATCTCACCAACGAAGCAGTTGTTGTTGGCGTAGAAAGTCGTTCATCATCACCTATTCGCATACCGCGCAACATAGATACATACGAGCATCCTCAAATCAGAGGACTCTACCCTGCTGGTGAAGGTTCGGGTTATGCAGGCGGTATCACATCTAGTGCTATGGATGGTGAGAATTGCGCCGAAGCAATAGCAAGAAAGTTGAAAGTTGAAAATTGAAAGTTAAAAGTTGTTTGATAAACTTCTAAAATATCTGAAATGCGTATTAGTTGATAGACATTGCTTGAATTGTGGTGCGGCATTAGAAATCAACGAAGTAGCAGTGTGTAAACATTGCGAAGCAACTACATTAAAAGACTTGTTTGCCTCGCCAATGCTCAAGTATGAAGGCAATGTTGCAGAACAAAGATTAATGGGACTTGTACCTTTTGAAACAGCAGAATCGCTAATGCCATTTGAGGTAAACACATTGAGCCAACAACTAATACATGACTTAAAATACAATAATTATCAAGATATAGGTCGATTATTTGGCAATGCAATTGCAGAGAATATCAAAAAAAGCGATAGATATGCGCATATAGACTACATTGTGCCTGTACCTCTACACAACAGACGTATTGTGCAACGTGGATATAACCAATCGGAACTAATTGCAGCAGAGGTAGCACGACAATTGAATATTCCTTTACAAACAACTAATCTATATCGCACTCGCAATAACGAATCACAAACACAAAAATCACTAACAAAGCGAATAGAAAACGTAAAAGGCCTATTTGCACTATACGATACTACTCTATTTAAAGACAAAACGATATTGCTCATAGACGATGTACTTACAACAGGATCGACTTTAATAGCGTGTTGTAAAGCACTATATGAATCAGAAAACATAAAAATACACATCTACACTGCTTCAACGGCAGACGTTATGTATTAGATTACAGAGTACAGATTACAGATAACAGAATACAGATTACAGATAACAGAGTACAGATTACAGATAACAGATTACAGAGTACAGATTACAGATTACAGAATACAGATTACAGAGTACAGATTACAGAGTACAGAGTATAGAGTATAGAGTATAGAAACTATTAACAATAAAACAATGCTTAAATATGAAAAAAAATTGGGCTTACAAGCTGTTAGAACGTAATGGTTGGACTATCAACCTAAAGCATGAATTACCAAACAAATGCGTCATCTGCGTTGCACCACACACATCAAATTGGGATTTTATATTAGGAATATTAGTGAAATTTGCACTCAATATAAAGGCTAACTTTTTCATGAAAAAAGAGTGGTTTTTCTTCCCAATGGGATACTTGATGCGTGCACTTGGTGGCGTTGCTATCAATCGCGACAAAAAGATGCGTATGACCGATGCCATGGCTGCCGAATTCGACAAACACGAGTCGCTTTGCGTGGCTATTACCCCAGAAGGTACTCGCAGTTATAACCCTGATTGGAAAAAAGGATTCTATTTTATTGCAGAAAAAGCAGGTATTCCAATAGTATTTGCAGCATTAGATTTCAAGAAAAAAGAGATAATTCTCGGCGATCAGTTCATACCAACAGGCGATGTAGATGCCGATATGACACAAATAAAAGCATATTATAAAGAGATACATGCTAAATTTCCAGAGAAATTTGGCATGTAACACACTGAAAAACAAAACACAACAAATTTATTGTTATTTTCAGTCGAAAATATTTGGTTATATCAAATAAATATCGTAACTTTGCACTCGCTTTTGAGAAAGAAAGCAATGTTGGTGCCATAGCTCAGTTGGTAGAGCAAAGGACTGAAAATCCTTGTGTCCCCGGTTCGATTCCTGGTGGCACCACAAAAAAAGAGATGCGATTATGCATCTCTTTTTTTTGTTATATACACACATTGTATCACCTTTCATATGCACCTAAGTCGGGTTTACCATCGGTATTGCGGGGGTTGGCGTCGAGGTCAAGGGGATAGAGGGTTGATACACTAGGCGAACCGCAGTCGCGCGCGCATGACAAAGAATCGAGGTGAAAAT
>JAZOUT010000062.1:0-1639 GCA_045658305.1 Candidatus Aphodosoma sp.
ATTATAAGAATGCTTGAAATCTTTTTCATAATAGTATATGTTTTTAAAGTTAGTATTTGTGTTTTTATTTTCTTGTATTTACTCTACCTCAAACTCACCCATCAGTACAGTGCCTGATTCGGTGTAGATATACACTTCATAGTTACCCTCATCAGGGATGGACATAGTTGTTTCGCCTTCAAACTCTTCCTCGGCTACGACTTCGCCTGTTTCAGGGTCAATCACCTCGGCATATCCAGGAGCATCTGCGCCTACATCAATAGACAATTGGTCGCCATCAATAGAGGCAGTGATGCGAGTTGGATCTGGTCTACCGCTTCCATCTTCAATTCCAGGATCATCAAACGGTAACACAAAATACATTTCTTTTAAGAGAATTTCTTGTGCCATAGCGAACGCGGATGCATTGTACATACCCAGTACAAACAATGCAAGAATAAATAATTTCTTCATGTTGTTGTTTTTTAGTAGTTGATTAATCGATGCTGCAAAGTTACTACATTATTATGGAGTGTGCAATAGTTTAGATCGTTTGTTAACGTTATAATTTTGTTTTCCCGTGATAATCTGTATAATACTCATGCGTTTGTTAACGTACCCTTAAAATAAGGGTTATCGCATATAGGGAAATTTATGCAAAAAATCTATGAATTCGGATGCAGATATACCTAACTTATTTAGCATTCGATTCTTCATGGTACGAATACCACTTTTACTGTAATACATATACTCTGCTATATCCACATCGGTTAAATGTGAATAAACAAGAGTTAGCGTACAGAATATTTTTTCTCGTTCTATTAATGGCAAATTGTCTAAAGATTCAATCCAATCATGTAAACAAAAATCAAGATCTTTTTTTAATACAGAATACTCCTGCCAACGATTTAGTGGGGTATGATATTTATTTTGAGCCTTTGTTGCTTGTTGTCTTAGATTACGATAATGCAATTCAAAAGAAAGGCGCTGTTCTTGATCTTGTACATGCATTGAAAGTCTATTAATCTGCTGACGTACTATATCGGTTCGTTGACGATTTGTCCATATCCTTATACTCAAGAATATGAATATCGTTACTACGACAAAAAGTGTTATCCATACCCAACACCATGGATAAGGATTGTGCAGATACTTGTCCAATATAGGCAAAGCCATTGCATAGTTATTTGTGTTATTGCGTAACAAGTTTAGAGCATCAGTACGAGCATGGGTATATCGGCTTAACAAATTAATATCGTTTTTCTCTTTCGCATCAAGTAACAAACAATAATATGCATTGGCTATATAATTAGGATTATTAGAATATTCTATAATCAAATTAGCAAGAGGAATACCCTTTTGAAAATCATTTTTTCCGAAGTAATATGTCTGCATCATTTTCATATAGCTAAAGCATTTGTCCTCCTCGCTCTGCCAATAGTCTAACCCTCGTTGCAAATACACCAATGCCGAATCGTATTGCTGCTGTTCGTCGTGGAATAGTCCACGTGTTTCGTAATAGCGTGCCCGATAAGCACTATCTAACGGATAGGTTTGTGCTATCTGCAAAAGGCTATCTGCTAAGGTGTAATTGCGCAGATTGATGTTATATTCACTTCTATTCAACAAATTTTGAGCATAATACCATTCGTTCCCGCTC
>JAZOUT010000063.1:0-8584 GCA_045658305.1 Candidatus Aphodosoma sp.
CTACCAAAATATTTTTAAACTTTTTTATTAACTTTTTTATAAATCACTGTACATCAAAAAGAAAATTTTAATTATTCTGCGCTTTTTTATGAATTTAAAGCTATTTTAAACGCTTTTTATGACCTTTTTTAGATTAGAAAAGATGTTTTACAACATGATTTTTTCGCGTTTTTCTAATTTTTTGTGTTTTTTTGATAAAAATACAATATTCAATCACCCTCAAACAATCATATATAACATTATATATAAAATAAAAAAAGATGCCCCAACAAAAGCACCTTTCAATCAAAATAAGTTTTTTTTACTCTTTAGGATATCTAAATGAGGTGTAAATATCAATAAAAGCAGAAATAAAAATAGTAAGAATACTCAAATTTTCACCTTTAAACATGAGATATGCAGATATTAAGACTAGGACTGCACTAACAGCAAGCATATTATTAAGACGACGGACACGAAAATCATCAGATTGAGGAAGAGTAAGTAATCGACCTATAATAGAAAATACCGCACCAACAGAAAAGATATAGGGTATATACAACGATATAGGAGCAATTGGAGTAAAAATGAATCCTATTACAGCAATGATAATAACAATATAACCTATAGCATAAAGAGTGAAACCGTATTTTTTCATATCCACTTAACGCTCTAAAATATTTTTTATTGCCTGAATATCGCGTTTTATATCAAGTATTTCAGCAGCTATATTACGAATATCAGGTTCACCAGACTCACGTACAAGTTCAGCAACATTAACATTAAAGTATTTTGCTATTTGAGCTAAACGAGTAAATGGAATATTAGTTTCTCCACGTTCAAATTTGGTATAGGTATTAAGAGAGCATTCAAGATCCATAGCTACCACTTCTTGAGTTAAGCCAAGAGATTGACGTGTGAGACGAATATTACGTCCTAATGTTTTTAAGTCCATATATTATATATAAGGTGAATTAAAAAAAATGAGGACTATGTTATGGCATAACATAGTCCTCTATTTATTATAGAAGGTATTTAGCCGAAATAGACTCGTGATTATAAACTTGCATGATTGTTTCAGCAAACATATCTGCAACAGAAATCACGCGTACTTTAGGACATTTAGTTTGATCGAAAGGAATTGAATCAGTAAAAATGAGTTCAGTCATTTTAGAGTTCATTACATTTTCGATTGCTTTGCCTGACATAACAGGGTGAGTAACCATAGCACGAACTGAACGCGCGCCATTGTCCATCATAAGGTCAGCTGCCTTACAAAGAGTACCTGCGGTATCAGCCATATCATCAACAATAAGAATATTTTTGTCTTTTACATCACCGATGATACTCATATTGCTTACAACGTTAGCTTTTTCACGAGTTTTGTGACAAAGTACGAGTGGCACATCAAGGTGTTTAGCATAAGTATGCGCACGTTTTGAACCACCAATATCAGGAGATGCGATTACGAGATTATCAATATTTAAACTTTTGATAAATGGAACATACACTGTAGAAGCATAAAGGTGGTCAACTGGGATGTCGAAGAACCCTTGAATTTGGTCAGCGTGAAGGTCCATTGTTACAATACGGTCGACACCTGCAACGTGGAGCATGTCAGCAACAAGTTTTGCACCGATAGCAACGCGTGGTTTATCTTTACGGTCTTGACGAGCCCAACCAAAATAAGGCATTACAGCGATGATTTTGCCAGCAGAAGCGCGTTTTGCAGCATCAATCATAAGGAGGAGTTCCATCAAATTGTCGGCAGATGGGAAAGTAGACTGAACGATAAACACATAACGACCACGAATTGTTTCGTCGTAAGAGATACCAAACTCGCCATCTGAGAAACGAGTGTAAGTGCTTTTGCCTAATTCACAGCCAAGAGAAGCGCAAATTTTTTCCGCGAAGTAGCGACTGGCAGAGCAAGAAAATACTTGAAATGGTAGCGGATTCATAAAAGTTGAGAGTTGAGAGTTGAGAGTTGAGAAAACTCTCTTCACTTTTTGTTATTATAATTTTGTTTTTAATATCTCGTATTTAAATATTCCAAGTTTGTTTGATGTGCAAAGTTACATTTTTCTTGTGGGTTATGCAAGTTTTTTCACAAAAAAATGTAAAAAAATAGAATTTTCTTATTTTATGTTGTACAACATGTTTTTAGAATTTGGTGAAATTAAGGTTTTCAGTAGGTAAAAAGCAGATATTTGCCTTCCTAAAATATGCACTTGGAAACTATTGTATTTATTTAAGTTTTCTATAATACTCTACTATTCAAATGTTTATATTTTTTAACGTTATTTTTAAGATAAAATAACACTTTCCATTAAGGTTAGTTGAAAAATATGTTGTAAATTTGCATACTGAAAAATATGTGTACTGATTTAAGAGCAAAAATATTAAAAACTGCAGGCGAATTGTTTTTTAAGTTCGGCATACGGAGTGTGAGTATCGATGATATTTGCAACGAATTGCATATCTCGAAAAAGACTTTTTATACTGTATTTAAACAAAAAGATGAATTGGTGGTCGAATTGCTCGATGCTATTTTGCATAAAAAAGAGAAAGATTATCGTATTGTAATTGACCAAGAGTGTAATGTGCTTGATATGTTGGTGCAGAATTTCAAGAAAATGCGTGGTCATTCGATAGAGAAACATCTTGCTTTTGGCTATGATTTGGAGAAATTTTATCCAGAGTTGTGGCATACTCATTTAGTAAAGATGAAGGAATTAGACCAAACTTATACGGCACAAATGTTGCAAAAGGGAATTGAACAAGGGATGTATCGCGAAGATTTGAATGTAGAAGCGACTTCTGTTTTTGTTTCGAATGTTGTACCTGATACACTGAAGGAGCTGATGGGTTTGTCAATGAATACAGCGCAAAGGATAGATTACATATTGGATATTTTAGTACACATATTGTGTAGTGAAGAAGGGTTAAATTATTATCGTTCTACGATACATAATGGATGATTTGAATGGCTTGGTAGTATATTGTGCACATTAGGTTATAGTATATTTATCCTATATTTATCCTATATTTATAGTATATTTATCCTATATTTATGGTATGTTATGATTAGGGAGAGGGTAAGGAGAAGGTAAGGTTGACTATCTTGATAGTGAAATTGAAAATTAAAAAAACATATTAGAAAATGAAAAAGAAATTTTTAAGTTTATTGTGTGGAGCTTTGTGTTGCTTCACATTGATGGCTCAAGAGAACTCAGACAAAGAGTTGCGTTTATCGTTGGCTGAAGCTCGCGATTATGCTCTTGAACATAATCGTACTTTGCAAAACGCAGACCTTAGTGTGCGTCAAGCGTATGCTACACGTTGGCAAACTATTGCATCTATGTTGCCTCAAGCCGATATGTCGCTCGGTTTGAATTATACTGATGGTAAAATGAAATTTGCGTTGCAAGAAGGTATGCCTCCAATGGAGAAAAATATTGAAAACTTAGCAGGTTCATTAAATGTAAGTGCTTCTATCGCAGTCAATGGTCAGTTGATTATGGGTGCGCTAATCAACAATACTGCCATAGAAATGCAAGATATCAACAAACGCAATAGCGAACTTGACGTAATTTCAAGCGTTGAGACATATTATATTACTGCTCTTGCAATGGAGAAAACAGTCGGTCTTTTGGATAAAACAATGGTTGATTTAGAGAAACTCTACGAAATTACTGAAAACTCAGTTAAAGCAGGTGTAGCAGAACAAACTACAGCCGACCAAATCAAAGTACAAGTGGCAAGTATGCGTAGTGCTATCAACTCTACTAATCGTTCATTAGAAATGATTTACAATGCTTTAGCATTGCAATTGGCTGCTGGTGCTGATGTAAAATTGGTGTTGAGCGACGAACTTGATAATGTATTGAATGTAGAAGAAGCATTGAATCTTTTGTCAATGGATTTTGATTTAGCTAAAAATTATGGCTACCAATTGGCAGAGCAAAATGTGAAAATGGCTAAACAAAACGTAATTATGGCTGGTATGGCTTATGTGCCAACACTTAGTGCATTCTATCAATATACAGCACCTAACAAATACTTCTCGGGCGAGGCTGCTATGGAACAATCGATGGGTGTCGTAGGTTTGCAACTCTCTATCCCATTGTGGTCAAGTGGTAAACGTGCTGCTGGTATTACTGAGAAAAAATTGGCTCGTCAAGCTGCAGAAAACTCATTAGCTGATGCACGCGATGGTTTGATGGTTCAACATAAACAATTACGTTATAATCTTTCTACTGCATACGAAGATTTCGATACACAAAAACTAAATATCGACGTATCGCAACGTGTGTATGAAAGCACATCTAACAAATTTGAGTATGGTCATGCGTCTTCGCTCGAACTTACAAATGCAAGTATGACTTTGCTTACTGCACAAAGCGACTATGTACAAGCAATTTTGAACCTTGTAAATGCTCAACTTGAACTTAAAAAGTTATTGAATAAATAGATTATTAGACACGAGACACGAGACACTAGACATGAGATATGAGATGTGAGGCTCGTGGTGTTAGATTTAAAGTAAATAATAAGTAAAAAAATAAATACAATGAAAAAAATCTATTCTATTGCTGCTATTATGTTTGCAGTATTGACCACATTTACTTCGTGTGGTTCGAAAGAAGAGGCTAAAGCGACAGATGCTGTAGCTGAACGTATCGAAAAAGTGAGAGTCCAAAAAATGGAAGCCTCAACAATTTCGCGTGAGGTGGTGCTTAGCGCAACTTTGCAAGGTTACGAAACTCAAAATGTTGCACCATCGGTAACAGGTAAAATCGAGCATATCTATGTAGAAGAAGGCTCGAAAGTAGCAGCAGGCGACAACCTTGTTCGCATGGACGAATTGCAATATAAAACAGCGAAACTCACATACGCTAATCTTGGTGTAGAGTTGGCACGTGTAGAAGCACTTTTAAAAACAGGTAGCGCTACACAACAATCATACGATCAATTGAAACTTTCGTATGACCAAACTGCCGAAAATATTGATTTCTTAGAGCAAAACACATACGTAAAAGCTCCTTTTGCAGGTGTTATTTCAGCTAAAAACTACGAAGATGGCGAACTCTATGGTGGTCAACCAATTTTGGTGCTCACTCAAATCTCAACCCTTAAAGCTGAAATCGCAGTTCCAGAACGCTTCTTTCCTATGGTGAAAACAGGCATGAAACTTGACCTTCGTTCAGAAATCTATGGCAAAGACCAAGTGTTTGCGGCAATAGTTGAGCGCGTATTCCCTACAATCGACCCAGCATCTCACACATTCACAATCAAAGTAAAAATCCCTAATAGCAACGATATGCTTCGTCCTGGTATGTACGTGAATGCAACATTATTCCTTGGCGAAGAAGAGGTAATCGTGGTGCCTTATCAAGCAGTTTTGAAACTTCAAGGTTCAGACAATCGCTATGTTTATATAAACAACAACGGCGTAGCAAAATATGTATCAGTAGAACTCGGTCAACGTTTCGACGACCAAGTAGAAATCATTTCTAATGAAATCAACGCAGGCGACGAACTTGTAGTTATCGGTCAAGCTCGTTTGGTTGATGGTGTGAAACTCGAAATTGTAAAATAATTGTTTAATTTGAAATGTGAAAAGTGAAATGTGAAAATCAAAGTTGAACATTTCAACTTTCAACTTTCAACTTTCAACTTGAAAAATTATGAGTATATATAAATCGGCGATTAACAGTCCTATAACCACAGCGTTGGTTTTTGTGGCTGTGATGATATTAGGTGTATTCTCGTACATGAGATTGCCTATCGACCAATTTCCAGAGATGGAGCCTCCATATATCTCGGTTATGACCACATATGCAGGTGCCAATAGTTCGGAAATTGAAACCAATGTGAGTAAATTGCTCGAAAATAGCCTTAACTCTGTAGAGGGTTTGAAAGAAATCATGTCAACAAGCAAAGACAACCTTTCGCTTGTAACACTCGAGTTCGAATGGGGCTATGACCTTGATGAGGCGGTGAACGACATACGTTCGTCAATCGATATGGTGTATGACAGGCTCCCTGACGGAGTGAGTCGTCCATTGATCTTCAAATTCAACACTTCGTCAATGCCTATCATGCAGTATGCAATTACGGCAGACGAAAGCTACCCAGGTCTCGAAAAAATTCTCGATGACCAACTTATCAACGTATTGAACCGTATCGACGGTATCGGTAACTTGTCGTTGGGTGGTGCTCCAAAACGTTATGTATATATCGATCTCGACCCACAAAAACTCGATGCATACGGTCTCTCTGTAGAGCAAGTAGGTAATGCCGTTAGTGCCAACAACCTCAACTTGGCTTCAGGTTCTGTCAAGATGGGTAAAGAGCAATACCAACTTCGTGTACAAAGTGAGTATGTCGAAAGTAGTGAGATGAACAACATCGTAGTGACTACTACCCCATTGGGCAAACAAGTTTATGTGCGCGATTTAGCAGAAGTACGCGATACTATCAAAGACGTAACTCTTGATGAAAAAATCAATGCTCGTGATGGTGTGCGTCTTATCGTGATGAAACAATCAGGTGCCAACACAGTGCAAATTGCCGAAGATGTGCGTGCAGAATTGGCTCGTATCGAGAAAACATTGCCACCAGATATTAAAATTCAAAATATCTACGACTCATCAAGCGAGATCGAAAATGCCATCAATGGTTTGATCGAATCTGTAGGATATGCGTTGTTGTTCGTTGTGTTGGTCGTATTGTTCTTCCTTGGCAAATGGCGTGCTGCGTTTATTATTTCTGTAACAATTCCAATTTCGTTGCTCGTAGCATTCATCTATTTGTTATTGACCGATAGTTCGCTCAACATCATTTCGCTCTGTTCGCTCAACGTGGCAATTGGTATGGTGGTGGACGACGCCATCGTAGTATTGGAAAACATAACAAAACATATCGAACGTGGATCTAACCCTCGCGAGGCATCTATCTATGCAACAAATGAGGTGTGGGTGTCAGTTATCGCAACTACATTGGTTATTGTGGCGGTATTCGTGCCATTGACAATGATTAGTGGTCAAGCAGGTATCTTGTTCAAAGAGTTGGGTTGGATTGTAACAATCGTTTGTTCGGTGTCAACTATCGTGGCCATTTCGCTCACTCCAATGCTTTGTTCTAAAATGTTAAAAGCTCGCAAAGTGAAAGTTGACGAAAAAGGTCACCTTATCAAAGAAGAGCAACATAAAGGTTGGTATCAAAAATATGTGGTGTCGTTCCTCGATAAAGTCGATGTGTGGTATGCCAACATCCTTCGTTGGTGTTTGACACACAAAGCAATAACAATGTTAGCACTTTTAATATTCTTCGGTGCATCGTTAGTGCCTGCATTGATGGGCAAAATCGGTACCGACTTCATGGCGCAACAAGACAATGGCCGTATGAGTGTGACAATCGAACTTCAACGTGGTACACGTGTCGAAGAGTCAATGCGCATGGCTCGCTACTTGGAACAACGCATGAACGAAGTGGCACCTGAGATTATTTTGATCTCTACATCAGTAGGTTCTGACGACGAAGGTGGTATCGGAGCTCTCTTCACATCATCTACCAACAATAAGATTACGATGACTGTTCGTTGCCCTAAAAAATGGGAGCGTGAACGCACTATTTGGGAAATCGCAGAATCGATTCGTGGCGTATTGAACGAAACACCAGAAGTAATCAACTATACAGTATCTACAGCAAGTGGTATGGGTGGTAGTGGTGGCAACAATGTTGCCGTTGAAATCTATGGTTACGATTTCAATACAACCAACCTCTTGGCTGAAGATTTGAAAAATAAATTCAAAGCTATCCCAGGTGCCCGCGACATCAATATCGACCGTGAAGAAGACCGTGCCGAACTCCAAATTATCTTCAACAAAGAGAAACTCGCTCGTCATGGTTTGTCAACTTCTGCTGTTGCTATGTATGTCCGCAACCGTGTGAATGGTTTCACAGCAGGCTATTTGAAAGAAGATGGTGAAGAGTACGATATCATCATCCGTCTTCAAGAAAAATATCGCGATAGTATGACCGACATCGAAGACTTCACCCTCGTAGATGCTATGGGTCAACGCGTGAAACTTAGCGAATTGGCCGATGTAGAAGAGTACTGGTGTCCACCTGAAATCAAACGCAAATCGCGTCAACGTATTGTAACCGTATCAGTTACACCAGAGGGCGTGTCGCTTGGCGAATTGGCAGTTTCTATTCAAGCAGTTATCGATCAAACCGAAATTCCTGCAGGTGTCAATGTCAACGTCGGTGGTACATACGAAGACCAACAAGAAACATTTGCCGATATGATTATGTTGCTCATCCTCATCGTGTTGCTCGTATATATCGTGATGGCATCTCAGTTCGAAGACTTTATGAAACCACTTATCATCATGTCGGCAGCGGTTATGGCAGTTCCTGGTGTAATTTGGGCGTTGTTCATCACAGGCGTGTCGCTCGATATGATTGGTGCGTTAGGTGTTATCTTGTTGATTGGTATCGTAGTGAAGAATGGTATCGTGCTTGTGGACTATACCAACTTGATGCGTGAGCGTGGTTATGAGCTCAACGAAGCAATTGCTCTCTCTGGTCAATC
>JAZOUT010000064.1:0-3342 GCA_045658305.1 Candidatus Aphodosoma sp.
ATTACCCATCGATTCCGTTATCACTCCGTTACCACTTGCCGAAGATAAGCTGAAGATCGACCAACGATAAACAGAGCGTGGTATCCTTACCGTAACGATTGATTGCATATAAAAAACAAACTTGGATTATCTGGATTTTCCAGTTTTTGGGGGTTTTCAAAATACGGAAAATCCAGATAATCTGACTTTATGTTTCTATTGTTACTCATTAATAACAAATCCGCATAATCGATTATTTTTCACTCGATTATGCGGATTTGAATTATCGCTTGATAACCTTATTGCCTCATCCTACGGACTTTTGTACCTCTCATTCCTAGCGTCCATAGAGATTTGAAAAACCTTTCGCATACTGCATAATGTTGAGCTGAAAGTTATAGATCACATATGCATTTATCTAACCATATTTTAATAGTTTTCACCAGATGGGAAATAATTATCATATTCAGGGTCATACATGCTTGGTTGAGTGCCTGTAAGAATATAATAAGCAGCGTGTTTTCCTGCATCCAAACCGACCTCATTATATGTAGGTTGCTTGTAGTGATATTCATCTTTCATTTGATCTCCAGAGCAACCTGCTAACAATGTGGAAATCAGGACAGTTTTATCATGTGTCTTACATAAATTGGTTTGAGAATCGATAATTTGTTGATGTCTATTAGGATTAGTTTTAGCATGTCCTATACGAATTATTGCACAAAATTCAATGCCAGTTTCTGCAATCATCTCTTCAATAATGGCAGTTAAATTACTTGCATATTGTTCAGAACTAACATTTTGTCCTCCATCAGATTCTCCTTGCAGCCATACCATATAGTCGTGCTCTATGATATAGCCGTTTTCTTCTAACCAATCTTTAGCGAAATTGTGTCTCGCAATGGCATCATTCAAGGGTTTTCCATCTGGCATCCAAAAACTGCTGGCTGTTCCACCTTTTGAACATGATACACCTACTATTGGCACTTGACGGTCTTCATAATATCCTTCTATAAAAGCAGATACCAATGACCCTGTCTTTGTTGTTTCTGATACACCGCTTGCGGAATTATTTTCATTTACGCCAAAAGGTTCTACAACTGTATATAATTTAGTCGGGTCAGAGATGGCACGAAATTCATAGCCATGTCCTTCACCTACCACTATACTTTCAGAAGCCACGCCACGTCCAGCCATATTGGACTGTCCCATAAACATAACTAAATCTACCTTTTTCTTATCAGTAGTAGTTTCTGAATCTATATTCTGCACTGGCATAACCATAGCCTCAGTAGCAGAGAATGTAGCACTGCCAGTTTTTGTGAGAGTTTTGATAATTGTAGTGTTGTCGTCCGCATAAACATCAACTGCAAAACCATTTGCCCATTCGCCTGCTGGTACTACAATATAGAATAATGTAGCTTCATTCGTAAGTGTAACATCAGAACAGTCAAGGGTATAAGTCTTGCTATCAGCAGGATTAGTGAGTACGATCTTACCTAATGCATCACTGCCTGTCAATTGCAAACCAAGTAACGCATGTTGAGCTTTGAACACAAAGCCATTATCAATCGTGCCATCGTTTGCCACCATTTTCATCAAACCCTTACCAAAACCATTCTCTACATGCGTTTGTGCGCTGAGGTCAGGTTCTATGATTGGATATTGTGCGCGATAGGAAGAACCATCAGCAGGCATAGTTCCCGTAAACGTAGCTTGCGCAGAACCAGCACCACTTGCAAGAGTGAAGGTAGCAGACTTGTCGCCTACATTCACTTTGATTTGGTCGCCTGTGTCCCAAGTCAAGTCAATCTGTGTGCCTGCATCTTTGCCTGAGATACGTTGTTTGCCCGGTAATTGGTTAGCACCTGCGTTTGGCATGTGGGCGGTTAGGGTTACTTCTTGACCTGCCTTGAATGGAGTTCCTAATTCGTTGTTAGGTGTGCATGCTACAAACAATGCTGCAACAAACAAAAAAGATATATACTGTTTCATATCTATTACAATTTTTAGAATAAACAATTTACCATTCGCCATATCCTTTACCAATAGATTGTAAAGAACCACTTGCTTGTGTGGAAGTAAAAGTGCCTGAAGCACAGAGAATAGCGGTTTCTACTTGAAGCAGAATCGTACACGGATTTTGATACCTTTTCTTCATAATTGATTAATTTGTGGTCATTGGCTCCAAACGCCCCGTTGGTATAAATATACAAAAAGCGTGGAACCTCCCTTCGCCGCTGATGTGCAGACATCCCCAACGCAGGTTCACGGTGCAAAGGTACAACTTTTATGTGAAATATCCAAATAAAAATGCCATTTATGCGAAATTTGGCATAAATGGCAGGGGCTTATAACGCTATATTAAATATATCGGACAATGGTATCGTTGCGGATTAACTATAAACTAATAAGTGATGAGTGAGGGGAGTATTTATCGCATGCGTAAAAAGAGAATTTTACTCCCGCAACACGAAACTCCACATGGTCAAAGTCGTAAATATCTCTGCGCTCAATCTCGCCGATAGTGGACAACTCTTTTTCTATCACATCCCAAGCAACCTCCATCTTTTCATCCTTAGATGTGCGCCATTTTTTGGAAATCTAAATCTTCGCTTTGGCGGGTATGCAATTGCAATGACAACGCTGTCCCTCCTACTAACCAATACGGACGGATACAATCTAATTGTGCTACTGCATCAATAATCTTACCAGTATGCGGAGCTAAACCTATCATTTGAATTTTCGATTGAAACGGCGTGTTGCCATAGATTTTACATATTGGTCGGGGCGTTTAGATTTGAAATAGTACCATGCAAAGAAACGATTCAACGAATAGTAATAATCCAATTGAGGAATCAATTTGTCCAACCAAACTTGTTTTATTTTCTGATAGGGATATATCTGAAACAATTGGTCAATCTCAGGCATGTCAAGGTATAACAAAACCTTTTCTATCAATATATCATCTGAGATGTTATCGATAGAATCAGGACTATAAGACCAAAAGCATTGCTCCTGCTTCAAGAGTCCAATCAGTTGTTGTTTGGCTTGTGGTTGTAGCATACCTTGTTCGTTTATTTTGACCTTTGCGCTGCAAAGATAGTGCTTTTTTTTGAGATATGCAAGAAAATGGTGATTTTTTCGCAATTTATTTGGTTTAGTGGACGGCGCTTCGCGCCTATAGTTTAGGGTTTAGAGAAAAGGAAATCTTAATAAAACGCACTTTTTAGTCACAGGAGTTCTGTCGTTGTTCTCTCGGTCGTCTCTCGGTGTTCTCTCGGTAAAATTAGGCAAAGTATAAGAAACCTATAAGAGACCGCAATCTTAATAATCGTACTTTTTTTGTGCCACCAACTTACT
>JAZOUT010000065.1:0-4242 GCA_045658305.1 Candidatus Aphodosoma sp.
GGGCTGCGCTTCTCTCTCTCGAAAAGAGTTGTAACCAACAAAGGTCGGCAGATTACAAAGACAGGAACACCTCAAATCTTACACAATAGGAATTTATTCTCAACAAAACGGCAGTGCGATTTTCAAAATAAATATCCGCTCACTACTCAACCAGTAGGAGCGGATTAGTTATTTATAATCAAAAAAACTATTAGTATGCAAAATCAATTTACATAAACCAAACTTTAAAAGCTCAATACAAACCCAATCTGATTTGATGCTACCCCAAAATTCAAAGTCACACTTGTATTTTGTTTTGTACAATAACTATTATAATAATTTATTGCCTTATTCTTTTTTGCATACCCAACTATCAATGTAGGTATACAAGCAATTTCACATAATCCACCTGTTATACTACAAGCTAAAGAGGTTGGAGTGTACCCACCCATAACTCCATAAGAAATTGCAGAAATTAAATCCAAACAAAGTCCACATCCAAACAAAGTCCAACCTGCTGCTCGAGTTAACACACCACTTGCCCATACATCATAAGCACCACTACAATTCTTTTCCAAATAATATTCAAGTTCTTTACCTGACAAATAATTACCATCACTTGTTTTATATGTATTTCCTACTTTTGAAATATAAGGTAAATCTTTAACAAGAACTGAAAATGCCATCTTTTCCATATTAGATTCCTCTTTTACAATAACTTCTTGCTTATCTTCTTCTTTTGTGGTTACCACTACTTCTTCTACACCAAATGCTTCCACTTCCCCATTACCCCACATAATAGCTGCTATATTACTTTTTGCTTCCAATATATCAGGACCATCTTGATAGCTCCATTTTTTATATTTTACAGTTGTTGGAGTTACTTCAATAATTTTAGCTTCAATTCGTTTTGAATCTTTCGTAATTATTATATCTTGAGCATAAAGCATTGTTGTACAAACAACAAACACTAATAATGTAATTATTTTTTTCATAGTTATAATATTATTTTATAAAATTTGAATTTATTGAATCTTGATTTATTATATTATTTATAACGATTGACTGTTGAGAAGAATTCTCTTTCTTTATTTTATTTTGTTGTCTTCGCTTACGATTTCGTTCCTCTCTTTTTTGGTTTTCTTTTTTACGCTCTAATAAATACATATATACAATAAAAATCAGTATAACCATACCAACACTCAATCCACCTATCCCCGATGGTGATTCCAATAGAGAAACTATATCTGCCATAATTATTTAATAATAAAGTTAATAATTTTATCAGTCTAATTTATCACAAAACAAATTTTAAAAATTAAATTTACTCCAATCATTTGAATTTACACTTTCCCATTCATCAGAATATATTTTATAACCACATAAATTTATTTTCTTATTTTCATTTAAATTAAAAATAAAATGAAATCCCCCATTTACATAAAAATCATCATTTTTATATAACACCACATTGTTACTATCTAAAAACTCCACTAAACTTGTAGCATCATTTTTTTGCACAAATACTTGAGGTATTTTATATTCTGTAACAAAAACAAAATCCACTATTTTTTTATCTATTTGCTCATAAACCCAATATTCTCTTTTAACACCCATACTACAACTATCAATATATAAATCAAAACTCTCATCCAAATAATGTTTATTAACTAGTGATATTTTACAAACATTTTCATGATAATAATTATTATCACAAGCACTAAATATTAATAACATAACACTTAAAAACAATAATATTCTTTTCATAATAACATCCCTATATACGTGTCGGGCACAACTATTTAGATTATAAAATTAAGCATAAAAAAAGCGAGAACTTAACTTTCTCGCTAACGTTAGGTATTTGGCGTGACCTCGAGTATACGAATAAGTGAAGTTCACGCTATGATACGTGAACATTTTTCAACTTATTCCTTCATACTCTAAAATCGCCAAATTTTAACGTTAGAAGAAATGAGCAAAAATGCTATAATCAAAATACCTCAAGATTGACCCACTTGAGTGTATTATATGTCACCGCAAAGGTACAAAAATAAAATCAATCAAATAACAAATTCCCTCAAAAAAACATCAAAAAATCCCACCCAAAAATATCACAAAAAATACAATAACCCCCTCCCTCATTTAAATATACTATACAGCAACCTGCAAGCAACCCTCAACCTACCCTCAAAACACCCACTAAAATACAATAAGCCCCCCTTTTTACACTCATCATCCATCTCTACTTAACACCTCTTGTTTATTCAAAAAAAATTTACTATCTTTGCAAAGGTATTAACTATTAAACTCTACTTTACTATGATTACAATGGTTATGACAACAGTTTTTCTTGGCCTATTTTTTATCGCAATGGGATTCATCACGCTAAAATCGCCTTGGATGATAAAACAATGGCGCTATGCAAGCGAGGAGAAACGCAAGAATATCGACATAAAAGGCTTGCAAGAGCTATGTTGCAAATCAATGGTGTACGGTGGTTTGGGCTTGATTTTGGTCGGCATCGTGAACTACTTCATGAAGGGCAATTGGAGCTTATACGCACTCATTATCATCGTGTTTGCGATGACTGGCTACATGATGGCGCGCACTCGCCGCTACGACAAAAATCCTCAATCAAAAAAAGAGATGACCATTGCGGCTACAATCATGGCATTGTCGCTATTCTTCGTAGTCGGACTATTCATCGTCGGCAAAATGGAGAATCAAGTCACTATCAACGACGACACTCTCACCATCGGTGGCATGTATGGTTTCACAATTGCAAAGGGCGAAATCGACACCGTCTACATAGCGCAGTTGAGCGAATTGCCTAAAATCGAAATGCGCACCAACGGATACAACGATGGTCAAATCCTAAAAGGCAACTTCCGACTAACCGATTGGGGTGGATGCAAACTATTTGTCCACGACACAAAAGCTCCAGTAATCGTAGTGCATTATAACAATAAATACTTGATACTAAATCTTTACGACGCTTTAGCAACTGAACAACTATACAATGAACTACAAAATTTTTGAGCCCTACAAAGATAAAATGATAGCCTTCTCGACCGAACGGGAAGGCTATTTTGACAACAACGCACATGGCATAAGTCAAGGTTTATATGGAACACTAAACCTTTGCCACTACGTGAACGACAACCCCGACCACGTAGAACATAATAGAACGCTATTCTGCCAATATCACAACATAGAAAGAAAAAATCTTTATATACCACGACAAACACATACAAGCAATATAAAAGACATAGCGAATGAGCATAATTTTGAAGACACCGATGGATTGATAAGCAACATAAAAGGCTCGTGCATAGGCATAAATACCGCCGACTGCCTACCTGTGCTAATCTACGACCCCACCCACCACGCTGCCGCCACACTACATGCAGGTTGGCGAGGATTAGTGGGGCGAATTGTAACGAAAGGCATCACAATGATGACAGAAAAATATGGTTCTAACCCATCAGAATTAATTTGCGCCGTAGGCCCTGCTATCTCGGCAGAAGTATACGAAGTAGGCGATGAACTAAAAACTCAATTTGCCAATGCCGGATTCCCTATAGAACAAATATTCATCAACCACCCCGATTGGCAAAAATCTCATTTAGACCTCCACTCAACCATACACTACGAACTCATAACCAACGGAATAAAAGAAACAAACATCGAAATATCTAATATTTGCACTTACCAAAACTCTAATAAATTCTTTTCGGCACGCCAATTTGGCTTAAACTCAGGTAGAATATTTTCAGGAATAATATTAAAATGAATCAACAAGTTCGACATAAAAATATTCATAGCCTAAAATATTACTCTTCCCTCACACTCCTACGGAGTTTATTTTTATCTGACTCTAATAAACTTTCTGCCTAAAAAATAAACAAAGCAAGTCTAACCATTAACAGTTGAGTATTGACCATAAACTAGCGACTATTGACAATACAAACTATTAACAATACAATAAATTTAAATCTCCAAGACATACCCCAAAAAAAGTCCATTCATTCAAATAAACCCTGCTATGTAGTACAAAAATAAAGAAACCCCGAAGAAATTAATCTTCAGGGTATACAAAAAAAAAGAGTCTATTCTTTCGAATAAACTCTCCTGCACAAAAACAAAGAAACCCCGAAGAACTTAATCTTCGAGGTTTCTGAAAAACGGCGGCGACCTACTCTCCCACGATGCAACGCAGTACCATCGGCGCGAGTGGGCTTAACTTCTCTGTTCGGAATG
>JAZOUT010000066.1:0-32823 GCA_045658305.1 Candidatus Aphodosoma sp.
CTACCCAATTTACTGAACCTTTCACATTTTCTTGTGTCCAGTCAGCAGGAATACCCTTTTCGAAACTTTCGTCAATACGTATACCATAAGCAGGGTCTACATACTGAGCAAAAAGAGCGAAAGGCAAAAAGAGAATTGCTAATAAAGCAACCAATTTGTGTAAATCTCTTTTCATAAGTTAATAGATTAAAGTTAAATAAATATAAAATTTTAGTATATATCAGTGATAATATTTGTTCACAAAAATCCATTAGAAGCGACAAATCTACAAAAATATTTTATATAACCAAAATTTTTTCTAATATTTTTAATAACTGTAAAAAAACAGCCACTTGAAATTATAAAATATAAGCATATATAAATTTATAGTTTTAAGTAAAAAAGTAAAATTTAGTTATAAAAGATAAATTTTCCCACAACAAAATAAACAAAAAAAAATAATTTAATATCCGCTCAATATAAAAATCCATGCAGTCTGTGTGCCATAAATTTACATCGAACCCACATTAACAAATAGAATAAAATACAACCTCCAACTAAATCTACAAATAACCCCATCTTCTCCATACTCATAACATACTATAAATATATAATAAATATACTATAAATATATGATAAATATACTATAAACATAGTATAATAATAACTACAAATATACAAAACAGCTCCCCTATCCCACCACTATAAATACCACTAAATAAAAAAAGAGGCTGTGCCAAAATGAAATTTTTAGCTCAGCCTCTTTTAGATGTGTCAGAATTCTTGCGATAAGCGAAAGCAAAAGAAGTTTTACTTGTTTTGACGAGCAAAGCAAGAATCTAAAGAATGCCTAAAGTGCAAGACGTTGAAATTTAAGCTGAAAGGAGTGTACTAAAGTACATGACTAAAGCTTAATATTGAAAACAACGCAGCAATTTAGATATTATGACACATCGTCCATATAATACAATCTTATATATAAATTAAAAATCCTTATAAAAACATTTTGTCAACAACCACTTAAACAATAACATTTACCTTACCTGAATTTTATAACTTACAGTATAATTAGGAGTCATAACATATAAAATATAAATCCCAGACTGATAAGGCGCAGTAAGAACTGATGCTAAATCTGAAATCTCAAAAGAGTTCACCAGTTGACCAGTAATAGCATAAATTCTAACTTCTCCCTCAACTACATTATCCAATAAAATAGTTTGTCCCTTATCAAGCAATGTAGATTGAATATAAAATTCCGATTCACGAACATCCTCTATTGGAGTATCCATTCCAGGACAAATATCGCAAGTACGTGCAACAACCCCATCATCCACACGCTTCACTTCCAAATAATAACAATCATTAGAATCAAATTTCACATTTTCACCAAGATACAAATATGGTAAAGTATCATTCTCTAACAATTCATTATTTCTAAACCACCTATATTCTCCCTCTGAAAAAGAATAACCTCCATTATCATCTGCATCCAACACCGCAATAAGATTACCAAATTTAGGTTGCAAAATTGACGCACTATAATAAACATCAAAATCAATAGGAACAGAAATATCACCACATGCCGAGATTGTATCATCAAAAACTAAAATCGCCGTATAACTATTAGGCCGACAATTATCAGGAATATCTATTACTATATTTTTTTCATTCTCATCAATCTTAACATTAATTTCGTCAATAAATCCATATTTATGAGCTAAACTATCAAAAATAACTGAATAATTAAACGGCTTACGCAAAGTGTCTACAAAAGTATACTCGATACTTAAATTACCATCATCGGCACAAACAAAACGATATTCATCATCAATATCAATACCTAAAGGCAAAATTTTCTCAAGATGTAAAACTACAACACTATCACACCCATATGCTCCAGTCATCATAAATTTATATTCTCCTGACTCCATTATTTCTTTCTCATTAAATAGATATACATCTGTTCCACAAATAGTATCATAGATATGAACATCATCTGGTTGAGGAACAAAACTTAAATTCAACACCGTAACACTATCACAACCCCAAATATTTTTCTTATACTCAGTATAAACACCTTCAATAGCCAATAACTTATTATCAAACAACTTAGTATTACCTTCACAAAGTGTCTCATACAATGTATCATAATGTTCATAAATAGGTGGAATCACAATCGTAATAGTTGTATCATCCTGACAAGCATCATCAGAAATACCAACCATCAAAGTTATATTTAAAGTATCACCCTCACGTGGAACCGTATATGTCAAATTTTCAATGGACGACTCATACTCCCCTCCATTTATACTCCAATAATAAGTTTCACACTTTTCAGAAGTTGAAATATCAACACTATCAACACGAGTATGCACACAACTCTTATTATTAAACACCACTCGATTCTCACAATTTTCAGGTTTCCACTGCCAATCAAAATCAGCAAACGGAAAACGAGGAAAAACTGACGTAAACAAAATAAAACCACAACCCTCCATATCAAGATAATCCACCTCACAAAAATATGTAGTCGTATCACTTGCAGGGACATTAATAGTTCGTTCCGTAGAAATAATAGAATCCAGATTTTCACGACGTGTCCAAACATACCTAAAACCATCCGGAGCTATCATCTCCATTTCAATTGTCTCCCCACAACTTGTACTTTTAATTGCCGCATCCACGCAATCAAGTGTAAAATAAGCATACCCACAATGTGCAGAATACAAACAATCTTGTGTAACCAAACGAATCTGTATTCTCTGACCATGATATTCTGCCAAATTAAGCCCAATTGCAGTCCAATCTTTCCAAACAAAACCACCATTTTTATTCCACTGAACATTTTTATTCTCTGGAGTAAACTCAAACTCACCACAATCAGGATCAATTACAACTCCATTTTCATCAATAATTTCAAGTTTAAAATATGGGTCTGAAGATGGACCATGTCCTGGTGCTTCAAGAACAACGGCATATTTCATTAAAAGAATAGATGCACTCGTTGTATCAACATCATAATCATAGGTAATTCCTTCCGCTTGAGCATTAATATCCCAATTACCCAATCTTACGGATGCCAAACTACCTTCAGGTATTGTACGCAATTTATTTCCTGTTCGAGGATCATATTCTCCTTGTTTCCAATTAATAGTATGCCGACTACGCTTATCATTAGACCCATAATCCACTGGTCCTGCAGAATAATCACCCAACCCTGTAGGAAAAATCTTCGGCCGAGTCTTAGTTGGATCTGAAGCCGATCCTATTTCACAAACAACCCCTTCTCTATCTAAATTTACATAATTAATACAATGCCTATCGGGACAAAAGCATATTACATTATTCTTTGTTATCCAAGCACTTTTTTCATCTCCACAAATACCCCTAACACGAACATCATATGCACCTTCTGAAATATTAGCAATCATAATATTCTTTTCCTTCAAACGCTGATTTCCTCTCCACACCTTAACCCCTGATGGACGATATTCAAACTCATACATTTCATTTGCACCCTCCCATGAAACCCAAAGCGTATCACAAGCAGATATTATCTGCAAATTTTCTGGTTTCCAACAATTTGATGATGTTATTTGTATATTATCAATACAAGCCGCCTGAGGCACAACAACAGAAGTATCTGTATTAGCATTTTGCCACACAAAAACCATATAAAATTTCGTATCTACAGGCAACTTTTGAGGTCTTGGCATTGTCCAATTTACCCACTCTTGTGTTCCATATAATGAAGCTAATGCTGTTGCATTCAATTTCAGCGGCAACGTAGCATTGTTCGCAACAGAAATTAACTCTGCCTCCGAAATAAATGATGCAGGCAATAGATAAAAATTCAACATCGTAATTTTTTCATCTCCCATACATTTATAATCAAACGAAATATCCACACTATACGATGTCTTTGTTGGGTCTATTGATGATGGCACAACAATAGGACGATACGCAACAACAACATTAGGCTTTGCTCCATAATTAGTTGTACGGCCAGAATCACATGATACATACATTGAATTATAACCCTCATTATAATCCAAATTACCAATCATCCATTGATCATTACATCTAATACCATCCGCTCCTGAATTTATAACCCAATTATTAATTTCCAATGAATCCTCAAACCCACAAGAAAAAGGTATAGAGATGTTTTGTGAATTGCCAAAAACTACAAATAAAATATATAAAAAAACTACAAAACATCTCAAATTTATTGTTTTCATAATAATTCATAAAGAGTATTCTCAAACACCCTTCCCTTAATTTAACAGACAATAATTTAATAAAAAATTACTATAAATTACAAATAACAAAAATAAACATAAATGTGAGTTCAGTATAAAAATACCGAACTCACATTCACTAATAATTATTTCACAACAACTTTACCTTGATATAAATCACCATTTCCAGTTGTAATTCTAACCAAGTATACTCCTCGCTCTATTAATCCACTAATTTGAATTGGATAAACAATCGGCGAATCAACATATACACGTTGTCCTATTGCATTAAACACCTCAACAAACAAACCATCACGCTCTTCTGATGTAAATTCAGCAACAACAGATAAAGTGCTATTTATAGCAACTGGATTAGGGTACATTATCAAGTCCTTAATACTTATGTTATCAACTGCATCATAAAGATGTACAATCAAAGTATGAATAATAACATACTTACTTCCATCCTCATTATCAATAACAAGAGTATCAACATAAGTTCCTGGTTGAGTATTCTCGTCATAATACAATGTTTCATACTCAAATGGAAGATCATTTGTCGTAATCTCATTAGTTACATAAGTTGTATCTGCACTGAGAACTGTAAGATTCAAAACTATTGTCGAATCACAACCATCTACAGAAATCAAAGGCAAAGTATATGTATCTTGCTCTGTTAGACCAACAAAACCATTATCACTATAAGATTGACCATATTTAATCACAGCATTAATAGTTTTACGATAATCAGGTAATACTGTCGCATGAAGCATAACAATAGAATCACATCCTGTTGCTGTTTCAAAAGTTTCCTCATAATTTCCAGATGTAGAAATCACTTGCGACCCAAAGGTATACGTATCTCCAAAACAAATATTTACATATTTATCCAAACGAATTGCATCATTAACTTTCAATACTAATGTCACAATAGAGTCACAACCTGTTACTTGAGATACTAATGTATCCACATAAACACCAGTTTTACCAAACTCTTCACCATTCCATATTACAGAAGTACCATAACAAATAGTATCAAAAATTATCACTTTAGAAGCAGGAATCAAAGACAATGTAAGAGTTACCACAGAGTCACAACCATTAGTCGCACGATGTTTTTGTTTATAAACACCAGCCTCCATCAATCCTGAAAAATTATATTTAGCATAAACATCACCTTCACAAATAGAAGCTTCTAAATTAGTCTCTATCATTGGAGTTACATTAACTGACAAAGAATAATATACGTCTTCTTCTTTTTGTTTAGTTGCCAAATACAATTCATTAGAAACATTTTCACCCACTTTCAAATCTGTTGATGTGATATAAAATACTTCATCTTCATAATCTTCAGTCTGACATATAGCTCCTGACATAACAGTTTCCACATAAGTATTAATGTGAACATTATCCAAGTGAATAGCTACTTTTGCATCGCTTGTTTTAGACTCAACATAGAATGCCACTTTAATCACTTTACCAGCATATTTAGCCAAGTCAATTACAACTTGTTCACCTGTGCTTGGAATAGAGAAGAAACGTTTTTCATCAGGAGCACCGTGACCCCAAACAATAGCATTTTCACGTTTCCAAGTTTTACCATAGTCTTCAGAGATAATAACCATGAACTTATCATCTGTTGCTGCTTTATCTTCTTCCGAAACAGCAGAATTATCAACAGAAGAAGTAAGAGCTAAATCAAATACAAGATGCTGTTTAGTATTATTAGCCAATTCAATGCATGGAGTAAACAACCAACCTTTATCATCAGAAGTAACATTAGCAGACATACGACTATTTGAGAACATACCTGTTTCAAACAAACCATTACTTCTTGTTCGCCAAGTAGAACCAGTTGCACTAAATGGTAATATAGAAATTGAAGCTTTTTCATTAAACACATCATCTGCGGATGCGCTATAACCACGTTCCCAACCATCTGGACAATAACTTGTATTAGAGAATGTATGATTAAATGCAATAACAGATGCTGTTACAAATTCATTAACAACACTCCATTTAGAGAAGTCATCTTCTGTACACATAGATTGAACTCTCAAATAGTAAGCAGTTGCAGGAGTCAATCCCTTCATTTCATAAGGAAGAGAAGCCACAGTATCTGATTTCAAATCTTTTGAAAAATCACCATCAAGAGCCGTTTGAATAACAAATTTAGAAATACCATCGTACTTGCAATTAACAGTTACAGAAGATGATGTCAATGCATCAATTGAAACATCCGTCGGAGCAAGACAAGATTGCGCATTAGAAATAACAACATCGTCGATAAACATTTGATTCAATGCTGTTTCATAACTTTCGTTTTTGAATGCAATATATTTACCTGTTGCACCAGCCAATGGCACTATAGCTTCAACCCAATAATCGTTGCCAGATGGGTCGTCAGAAATAAGATTTGTACTCTTAAGCGAGTTGTTCTCATAAGGATATACAACTGTATCGAGAGCTACAAATGTAGATGGGTCATCAGGATTAGTCATTGTACCAACAGTAATCTTGCGAGCATATTTTGCACCAATACCCGTAACGGTAAGTTTCTGTGTGCTCTTATTGTGTTGGATTGAGCGCATCCAGAATGAGATTTGAAGATCTTCCAATTCTTCTTCAAACAATGGGAATATAATCATACCGCCAGAACCTATACTATCTGTCTTATAATTCGCTGTACCTGTATAAGCAAATTTCAATGCATAATCACCTGAACGAGATGTTATAACTGAAGTTGTATTCTTCACTAAGTATGGGAATAATGGCACCATATTAGATGAAGAAGATGACGAATATTTATATTGCAAACCTTTAGCATGCAATGATTTGAAGCAGTTAGGCACTTTGTAAGTAGTGTTTGCTGTAGTACCTGAAGCTTCATAAGGAGGCAAATAATAACCATCTTCAGCATCAAAATTAAATACATAATCTAATGCTTGAGGCGTACACACTGTTGTAAATTCCAAAGGAGTTGACCATACACTCTTATCAGTATCTGAACATATAGCTTGTACATAAACACTATAGCTTGTATTAGATGCCAAACCTGCTACTTTCACTGATTTTTCAGTAACTTGTTTTTCAAATGCAACTTGGTCAGCCGTAGCTTCATCTGGATTTACACCTGCAAGAACAACCTTAACGTTGTATGCCTGAGGAGCAACAGTGATGTCAGACCAAGAGATTTCAGCTGATTGATAGTCATACTCACCCAATTGCAAATCAATAGGTTTATTACATGTATATTTTACAATAGAAAGATTATCAATAACTGCACCACGTTCAGTATAATAGCCAGAATATCCCGACGATGTTGTTGTTGCATTATTATTATACCAATAGAATACCAAATTATATACACCTGCCATTTCTGGAGTTACAACAATAGTTTCTGTAACTGTTTTCCATTGTTCATTGAGAGCCTTAGTCGAGTCAATACCACACAATCTATAGTAATTAGATGTTGCTGTAGCGCTATTATAAACAATATGCTCTGACAAATCGAACCAATCTTTTGGCATTGTTGTAGCATTAAGATTTGTAGAAGAACCATCGTAATTAGAAATCTTATTAGTTCCAGCATCAAAAGTAGAAACTGCAGGCAACAAACCTACGCGAGCATAATCCGATGGTGATGTTGAGAATTCACCATAACAAGTCCAATCATACGAAATAGTATACACACCTGGTTCGAGATTAATTGTACGATAAGCCCAAGAATAAGATGTTGCATTTACGCTACTTTCATTAACTTTTTCGCGATAATTAGCTGTCAAACCACCATCTTTTGAGATATAAAGACCCTTATCTGTATTATTCAATCTGTCGGCAACTACATTTGCTGTGTCGATACCTATAAACCATTGGTTAGGTTGACCATCTTGAGCGAAACGCCATTTAGCAGTTTCGGTTGCATCATCAAAATTAAACTCATAAGGGAACGATACAATAGGTTCAGCAGTTGTAGTATAAGTACCAGCAAAAGACCAAGGCGATGAATCAGTTTCAGAGCAAATAGCACGAACATAAACATCATACTCTGTTTCGGCAGTAAGACCTGTAAGAACGAAATTAGTTCCCTCGATTTCAACTACAGAACCTGCAGTTTCAACATCGAAGTCTTTTGCACCATATTTCACTTCATACTTCAATGCACCTGGGTGAACAAACGAGAATGACAAAGTCTTGTCGGTTTTGCCTCCAAATTCGAAATAATCAGGTTTAGGACAAGTTGGGATTAACTCAATGATAATATCATCGATATAGAAACCACCACCTGCTTTTTCACTCAATTCATAATCAGTTATAAATCCAAGATGTTTTGCAGTACCTTTGTAGCTATCCAACAAAACAACTTGTTTTTCATAAGCAGCTGTAGCCATCTTAATAATAATAGTATCGATTGGCTCAAACGACGTAGCAATATTGTCAATATCAGCAACAGCACCAACAATGATAGCTCTATCTTTGTTAGCTGCACTAGGACGCGCATTGAATGATACTTGACATTTTGACAATTGGTCAACATCTAATTCTCCCGATACAAGATAACTTACAGCCGAAGTTGTTCCATACAAATAAGCAGCTTTAGTACCAGATGCAGCAGTTGCGCTAACTTGTGGATAATCGCTGTTTGTTGCATAATAAGTGTTCCAACACAAAGGGTTAGCTCCTGTTCCAGTTGCAATATTCTTTTCAAAACCCTCGACATATGGCAATGCATACTTATCTAAACATGCAGTTACAACCACCATCATATTTGACCATTCGCTATAGCTTTCACCACATTTTGCGCGAGCATACAAATAATAATTAGTTGCATAATCCAAACCTGTTATAGTTGCAGTTTTGCCTGTAACATCAATAGAAGGCAATGTTTCTCCATTGAGAGTAGCTTCGTCGCACATAGCGGTTGAATATTTAATTTGATATTCAGTAACTTCAGAGTCGAACGAAACTGAAATAGAATTTGAAGTTACAGTTTCAACATCCATATTGCCCGAACATGTATAAATAGAATCAAACTCTACATCATCAATATATACAGTATTCTTTTTATCAAATGAAGAATAGAACATCACATATTTACCAACATTGCCATTCAAGTCGTGAGTATAATTACTCAATTTAATATCGAACGAGCGACTTTCTAAAGCAAGATTTACAGTATCAATTGGCGAGAAGGTAGAGATGTCAGTAGGGTCTGTAACAACACCAACAATTAATGCGTGAGCATATGCATCGGTCTCATTAGATGCAGAACCTGTAGAAGCCCAGAATTTAACGCGAATCATTCTGATATCGCTGATATCGATACGAGGAGCGATAGCATAAGCACCGTTGTAAGTAGTAGTAGTTTGGAATTTCAAAGAAGCACCACCAGAGTGTTTGTAAGTAGTATTACAAGAAGGGATGTATGCTGCACCTGCGCCTGCAGTTCTGTTACCTACGATATAGCATGGAGGGAATTTGCCATTACCTGTGCCGTAAGCATCGAAATGTTCTACACCCAAATCGTGAGTGTTCAACAACTCGCATGTTGTACGTATAGACAATGGATTAGACCATGAGCTATTATCAGTGGCAGAACACAACGATTTAACATAAACCATAAATGGTGTATTGCCTGCAAGGTCGTTCAATACACAAGGATTAGTAGTAACTGTATCGATGCGCACAATATTGCCTTCTACTTTAGGATTAGCCAACTCGTCGAGAGTCAATTGTTTAGTAGCCACCAACACACACCATTTATTAGCTGTAGATTCCCAGCCAATAGTAGCAGAGGTATTTGCAACATCAACCAATTTCATATTTTCAGGACGACCGCATGTGCTGATATAATCTACGATGATGTCATCAATACAAACTCCATAAGAATCATTTGATGTAAACGCATCGTCTGATGCAATAACAATATGTTCGCCAGCGCCTTTATAATCAGCAAAACTTACAACATACTCAAAGTATTCGTTGATTTTTGGATTTATTGTTGTTACAGCTTCTATTGATGTAGGATCGTTAGGGTCTGTCATCACACCAATCAAAATAGTTTGATTTGCTGCAGAAGCTTTAAGTTTCACAGACAATTGCAATTTATTGACTGGTTCTGCCATTTTTGGCAAAGCCATATACAATTTTTTATCTACACCAATCATTGATTTTGTAAAACGAACAGCCTTAGTTCCACTTGCAGCCCAAATACTTGATGAAGAATTTTCAACAATTTGAGGATAATAATTTGTAGTACTACCACCTGAATATGTGAAACGAGGCACTGTCATACAACGAACAGGGAATACGCGCTCTGTTGTAGTTGCTGGATATTGGTCTTTATCAAAATCTTCAACATAAGGCAACTCTTGTTGAGCATAACATTCTGTTTCAAAATAATCGGTAGCAGTCCACTCGCCAACAAGACCGTCACACACTGATTTAATCCAGTAATAATAACGTTTGCCTGGGAATTCAAGATTTTTCAACTGAATAGAATTTGTCTCTACAATTGTATCATACAAATATACGTTTGATGATTCAGTATCTAAAGTCGCAATATCATATTCTGTTTCAGCAACACGCACACTCCATTTGCTTACGCCATTTGCATCCCAAGATATTTTCACGTTTGAAGGATTAGTCAAATCGCTCTCTATATTAATGTTAGATGGAGATGTACATGGAGGTATAGTACTAAATTTTACATCATCAACATAACAACGATTATAATTAAGTTCAGTTGGGTCAAGATTAGCAAAATTATATTTAGCATCAATAAGAATAGCAAAAAATTTACCTTCAGCACTATATTTATTTAAATCATATACATAATATTTATAACGAAATTCTGGTACAATAGTATCAATAACTTGGAAAGTAGAAATATCACTTGCGTCAGACATAAGACCTACATAATACGCTGAGAGAGAAGTTGCTGAGTGTATTGTAGAATAAAAACCAACACGAGTATTTTTTGGATTCTCCATTTCTGGGAATATAGCTGCAATATAAGCTGGCTTATACTCCAAATTAAAACTCATTGACAACTGATTAGCCGTTCTTTGGGGAAGAGCTGCAGATTTATTTGTACTTGAATTTTCAGGCACATCATCAACGTAATAAGACAAATGAGTAACATCCACATCAAGTTGATAAGTAGATCGTCTATTCCCTACATATGGAACATGAAAAGTAGAACTATCATTTTTATCAAATTCAAAATCTACAATGTGAGGATATGCACCCATTTTTGCCGGCATACGAATACACTTTGGATAAGTATTCCAATCCCCGACAGCATTACCCTTTTTAGCTCGTGCATAAACAAACAAATTTGTAGCAGATGGAATACTAGTAATCTCCTCTAAATCATCTACTTCTTTTTGCAATACGATTTGAGAGTTATCAATATTAGAGAAATTCAATTCCGATTTAGCAACTATCACCTCATATTTATCATAAACCTTATCAAAATCTAATTTAATAGAAGTTGCAGAAGGTATCTTCACATCAAATCTTACTTTCGATACCCCTGGGCGATAATCAACCTTCAAATCATCAATCAAGAAACGATTCGACTCTGTGAAATCCGACATAAATGCAATGTATTTACCTGCACCTTTATAATTTTCAAAAGAAACAACAAATTCTTCATACGTACGAAGTTTATTTACATTAATAGTATCTACAGCCACAAATGATGCTTTACTTGTAGGATCTGTCATGACACCAACAATAATAGAAAAACGATCAGCATCATTAAAATAAGAACAAGTCGTTGTCAAAGTCACCTCTAAATCTGAAACATCAACTGTCACTTGAGGCAAAACTGCATAAGAGAAAGACCCTCCAGGAATAGTTGCACGAGCATTGTTTTTATATTCACCTGTAAAACACAAAGCATAAGATTGTTCATTCCCATGAGTTGAAAAATACCAATATGCAGTACTTGTATAATTCGTATTTATATATGGTGTAACAAGACCTGACGAAGCAAACAAATACCAGTTTTTAGGGAAAGAAACAAAACCTGGAGTTGTAGGATAATTAAAATTTTCAACATAAGGCAAATTCAAAAAATTAGAAGTAGAAAATTCAGATGCAACCCACTCACTACTTTCATCAAAACAATTAGATCTAATATAATAAAAATATTTTGTGCCTGGTTTTAACCCTTTAACTGTATAATTCCAAACATTAGAAACAGTTACATCACAAACTTTAGCCTTATAAGTTGGCTCAACAAGTTGTTCCGCTGTCAAGGCAACAGTATCGACTTTAATGTCAAAACTTACGGCATCAAACGCACCCAACCATCCCAAAGTAATAGAATCGTTTGATACATTAGAAAGAGTTAAATTATATGGCTTAATACAGTTCGGTGTCGAACGCACCTCAACATCATCCAAAACCACTCCACGACCAAGATTATCTGTCGCCTCAAATGCTATTTGATAAGTCGCTGTAGCACCAATCAAACGCAAAGTATCAATTTGCCATTTCGTAATACATTTATCAAAAACCTTCAACTCAACCCAATCTTTTTCAGGAGCAGTACGATATAAAACTTTCAAAACATCAAAATCATCAGTCCATTTATCCTGTGCATGCGCAAAAATAAGAATAGGCTGATACAATGACTTCGCATCAAACACCGGCGAAATCAAACGTGTTTTTGCCATACTCGTAACACCATTTGTATTACGAAACGCCACACGTTTAGTCCCATCAAACGCATTAGAAGGACGGGTAAGTGTCCCACTTTCAACATTCCAGTTCATAGAACCAGAAACATTTTCTTGTGTCCATTCTTCTGGAATACCATTCTCAAAACTTTCATTAAGAATACTACCATACTCTTGTGCAAAAAGAGCGAACGGAACAAACATAATTGCCAATAAAGCAACAAGTTTTAGTAAATTCTTTCTCATAAGTATATAGATTTAATTAAACAATAAAAAACTTAACCAATGCATACAAAAAGGGGTAACTAATACATAATGCATAAGTTACCCCTAAATATATCCTATTTCAACAACATCAAACAAGCATACGTACCCCCCCATTAACAAATGTTAACAGTTTAACACCCCTCAATATACAATCATCTTTCATACTACACAAAAACATTAAAATGACATAATAACTAAAAAACCGAGCAAAGATACAAAATTTTTCTTTAATGAACAAAATTTTAACCGTTTTTTTTTAAAAATAATATTCACAAAACACTACAATAAACCTTACTTTACGCCCAAAAATCATAAACTCCACCACACTATTACTCCAACAAAACAAACAAATAACCCCATCATCTCCATACCTATAACATACTATAAATATATAATAAATATACTATAAATATATGATAAATATACTATAAATATAGTATAATAATAACTACAAGCAACCAACAAACTAACAACTCCACTCTCTCAAGCACCCCATCAAACACCAATAAATAAAAAAGTGGCAAGTTCAAATCTGAACTTGCCACTTAAATCAAATAATTAAGTTATTATTTTGTTGCACTTTCGAGACGTTTCATCATAGAGAAGATGAACAAAGCTGAAACCAAACACAAAGCTACGAGGATAGTCCACAAAGCCCACAAAGGAAGTCCACCCCAAAGCATACCGATAACAGATACAAGATAGTTACCAATAGCAGTAGCAGCAAACCAGCAGCCCATCATAGCACCTTTGAGTTTTGGAGGCGCAACTTTTGATACGAATGAAATACCCATTGGCGAGAGGAACAACTCAGCAAATGTCAATACCAAATATGTCGAAATCAAAAGATTTGGAGATGTTTTAGCAACAGTAGCACCAGCAGCCAAAGCATCAGGAGTTGGCAAACCAAGTGAACCTACTGCCATGATAACAAAACCAAGAGCAGCGATAAACATACCGATACCAATTTTACGAGGAGCAGATGGTTCTTTGCCAGCTTTAGCCAAAGCACCAAACACAGCCATCGAAACCGGGGTCAATGCCACAACAAAGAATGGGTTAAATTGTTGGAAAGTTTGAGGAAGAACATCTACGCGAGCATCGCCAAGAGCAAGATATTGATAAACAACACCTGCAACAGCAGCAACTGTAACCACAGCAGCAATCACTTTGCTTTTAGCTTTTTCTGATTGGAAAATAGCAAACAAACCATATACAGCAACCACGATAAGCACAAGATTCCAGATATTGAACCCAATACGAGAGAATCCTTCAGCAAAAGATTCAGTATAGTCGCGAGCAAAGAATGTAAGAGTCAAACCATTTTGGTGGAACGCCATCCAGAAGAAGATAACCACAGCAAATACAAGCATCAATGCAGTGATACGAGCTTTAGTTTGAGCAGGAGTAAGTTCTTGAACAGCCTCTTGTTTGCCAGAAGCAGCAGCTTGTTTAGCATTAACATCGGCGTGTTTAAACCAAGGACGGAAGCCAAGATAGATAGCCATAGAAAGTACAAGAGAAACACATGCTACAGCAAAACCCCAGTGGTAAGCACCATAAAGTTCGGTGATATACATATTAGCAAAAGCAGTAAGGTCACCTGTGAAAGCAGCTTGTTGAGAAGCAAGTTCAGTGAGACGATCAGCAACTGTCATATCGCCAGCAAGATATTTGTGGCAAAGTTCAGGAATAGCACCATCATAAGTAAGTTGAGCTTTAGCCATAAAATACTCAGTAATTTTAGTTGCTGCAGTTGGAGCAAACATAGAACCTATATTGATTGCCATGTAGAACAAAGAGAAAGCAGCATCACGTTTTGATTGATACTCAGGCGCATCATAAAGGTTACCTACCATAACCTGAAGGTTACCTTTGAAAAGACCAGTACCAAGAGCAATCAAAAACAATGCACCAAACATTGCAATCTTACCATCAATACCATTCGAAGCTGGAATAGCAAGAGCTACATAACCAGCAAACATAACGATGATACCAGAAACTACCATTTTGCCATAACCGAATTTATCAGCCAAAATACCGCCAAGCAAAGGCAAGAAATAAACTAATGCCAAAAATCCGGCAAAAATGTTAGAAGTGGCAACTGCAGAGAAGCCAAATTTAGCTTGCAAAAACAATGTAAAAATCGCAAGCATGGTGTAATAACCAAAGCGTTCGCCTGTGTTAGCCAACGCCAAAGCATAAAGTCCTTTTGGTTGTCCTTTAAACATAATTTAAATAATGATTAATGATTAATGATTAGTTGTTTATTATAATAAAATGTATAAACTATAGGAAATATAGAAGCTATAGAATTGTGCATTGTGAATTATGCATTATGCATTATGCATTGTGAATTGTGCATTATGCATTGTGCATTGATAAAAGGATTGGCATACATTTCGAGAAGTTTGTGCCAGAGAAACTCTTCGTCTTTATTAGGAATATTGATTTTTGTAAGTTGCCCACGAAGATATTTCTCTGCCATAGTACGCTCATCTGCTCCGTCAACCGTTGCATATTGAGTGTCGCCAGTGAGTTGCTCATACGCCCAGCGGTTGATAGCATATAGTTGATAAGCTGAATGAATTTGTGCATCAATAGCAGCACAAACCGCAGCGGCTTGCTCCTTCTTATTAGCACAATTTTGCACGATTTCATCGAGTTTTGGATTGATGCATGGAGTAAACGCATAGTGTATTCTGCCCTTATAACCAGTGATGCCAGTTTGCATACTAAGAAGGTCGTCATTCTTAGACTTCTTATAATCGGCATTATCGCGTTTGAGTTGGAATTCGGCAGCCTTGAGATAGTCGCAAGGGTCGAACTCATACGAAATAGACAACGGAGAGAGGTTTAACGACTTCAAATTCTCGATGAAATCGGCTTTTCCTGACAAAGCAAACATCTTGATAAGACTCTCTTGTGTGCGGTCGTTAGAATCCTTAGCACGACCTTCACGTTGAGCAATCCAAGCCGAAACACCATTTTCGGTGATAGCATAACGGATGTAACTGCTAAGTTGCATAAAGGACTTAGCCATGTCGCGAGGCGACAAACCGCGTTTAACGATAAAACAACGATTTAATCGAACTAAAGTGCGTATCCACTCAGCAGCAAGAAGATTGTCGCCAATAGCAATTTCACAAGTTGTGCCAGTAGTACGCATAAGCGAAAGAGCAAGAAGCGATGGGTCCATCACAATATCGCGGTGATTGCTGATAAACAAAGTTGGCAATGAAGAGATATGCTCCTCACCCGATACAGTTAGCGATGTGGCAGAGGTAGAAATCAAAGCTTCGAGAATTGGACGAATGACCATATTCTGAAATTCCACCAAATTAGAGAACCTACTACTTGCTTGCGCAATTTGGTCTAAATTGACCATAGGGAAGTAGGTCTTGATGAGATGCACGAAAGATGGATCACTTAGGAGTGATTGCAAATTTTCGGCGATTTCATCGTTGTTTACGGGACGAATGTCATCAAATTCAATATTCATAACTTTCATTTTTTTATTATTCATTGTTAATTACTCCATCAGACATACGTATGACACGGTCGGAGATAGAGGCGAGTTCTTCGTCGTGAGTGACAATAAGAATAGTTTGCCCAAAAGTGTCACGAAGGTCGAAGAAGAGACGATGAAGCTCAGTACGATTTTGCGAATCGAGACTACCCGATGGCTCATCGGCAAGGATGATTTCGGGCTTATTGATAAGCGCACGAGCCACAGCTACACGTTGTTTTTCACCGCCAGATAGTTCAGAAGGTTTGTGAGTGCGACGTTCGTTCAAACCTAAATATTCTAACAATCGTCGCGCCTCTTTTCGTGCTTCTGACATAGAGACACCAGCAATTAGAGCAGGCATCATTACATTCTCTTCTGCGGTAAATTCGGGCAAAAGTTGATGGAATTGAAATACAAAACCTATGTGCTTATTGCGAAAAGCAGAGAGTTCACGCTCTTTGAGTTTAAGCACATCTGTACCATTCAGTATCACTTCACCAGAATTAGGTCGATCGAGAGTACCTACAATCTGCAAAAGTGTAGTTTTGCCCGCACCACTCGGTCCCATAATGCTAACTATCTCGCGAGGTGCAATGTGAAGATCGACACCTTTGAGCACTTCGAGAGAATCGTAGGATTTGCGTATATTGGTGATTTTTATCATATTGTAGAGATTAGACACGAGACTATTATTTATTCGACCTTGCGGTCAATAGGACACGGCGCGCCGTGTCCCTACTTGATGAGTTGGCGGATGACGTGTGAGGCAAGGCAACAACCGAAAACGGCTGGCATATAGCTCACGGTGCCTACGTTGGATTTTTTGTTTTGTTCGCCTTCGGTGATTTCAATACGCTCACGATCAACTACTTCGGCTGAATAGACCACGGTGATGCCTTTGCGTACACCCAATTTATGCAGACGCTTGCGCACCATGCGAGCAAGTTTACAATAGTCGGACTTAGAGATGTCGTCAATCTTGACTTGCGTAGGGTCGAGCTTGCCACCAGAGCCCATGCTACTTGCAATAGGGATATTGCGCTCGACAGCTTGGTGTAACAAATATACCTTCGGAGCAAGAGTATCGATGGCATCGATTACATAGTCGTAAGGCTCGCTTTCGAGGACTTCGATAGTGCGCTCATCACGCAAATATTCGTGAATTAATCGGAGTTTTACGTCAGGGTTTATATCTAATAAACGCTCGGCAAGCACATCTACTTTAGCACATCCGACGGTAGATGTTAGAGCAATGAGTTGGCGATTGCGATTGGTGTTGCTAACCACGTCGGCATCGACAAGAGTTAGATGACCGACACCGGCACGAACAAGCATCTCGGCAGCATAGGCACCAACACCACCCACACCGACTACAAGAATGTTAGATTTGGCGAGTTTTTCGACGGATTCATCGCCAAACATTAGGATTGTACGTTCTTGCCAAAGATTCATTTTTTCTTGTATAGTTGTTCTATATGTTCCAGAAATTCTAGATTATGTGTTTAATAGATTATTAACCCTATGATGGCGGCAGAGAGAATCATTAGGATTGGGCTTAGTTTGAGCCATTTGGTGGCGATGAATGCGCCAATGAAAATGAGCCATGCAGTCCAATCACGATAACCTGCACCGAAAGTTTCTTCGGTGATAAGAAGAAGTGCGGCAGCAGCAATAAGCCCGATGACTACGGGGCGCAAGATGCGCATAATGCTATCGATATATTTATTATCTTTTTTCTTTGTCATGAAGGCAATTAAGAGCATCATTATGATGAATGAAGGCAAGACAAGGGCAAATGTAGCGAGAGCCGAACCGAATGCGTTGCCAGTGGCGAGATAGCCTGCATAGGTGGCGCAGTTGATGCCAATAGGTCCGGGAGTGATTTGACTTACAGCCACCATATTGGTGAACTCAGATGCCATAATCCAACCATAATGCTCCACAACCTCGAACTGTATGAGAGAGAGCATTGCGGCTCCACCACCGAATCCGAAGAGTCCGATTTTGAAGAATGTTATGAAGAGTTGTAAGTAAAGCATCATGAATTGAGAATTAAGAATTAAGAATTGAGAATTGAGAATTATTCGCTTCGCTCATGATTTTTGCTTTGCTTGGCAGAATGAGCAATCTCATTCTACTCTCGCTTATCGCAAAAATTGAGAATTATTTGTATTTTTATTGCTTTTTATGCCACACTTTAAATTTCATTGCTATTCCAACGACAATTGCGGTGAGGATAATCCAAATTGGAGATACGCCGAGAAGCCAAATGAGTAAGGCTGACACGATTGGTATCCAAACGGTTCGGATGGTGATTTTGGCAGTTTTGGCGAGTTTAAATACAGGGACTGCGATAAGAGCAATGACAGCAGGTCGAATAGCACGAAAGGCACGAGCAACATATTCATTGTCTTGAAATTGATTAAGAAACATTGCAAAAATGAGAATTGCAATGAAAGAAGGGAGTCCAGCACCAAGAGCACTGACGATAGCACCTCGTTTGCCTGCAATTTTTTCGCCCACAAGGATAGAGATATTCATGGCAAGGATGCCTGGTGCAGTCTGCGCAAGGACGACCATATCAAGAAAATCTTCGGACGTAATCCACTGACGCTTAGTAACAACCTCCGCCTCGATGACAGGCAACATGGCATAGCCTCCACCAATGGTGAAAGCCCCGATTTTCATAAACGAAGTGAAAAGTTGCCAAAGCATAATATACGCAATATAAAAAACGTACAAAAATACGAAAAATATTTTAGTTGTGCAATAGAGACGTCGAGAATCGAGCATTGAAAGTTATATTTACGACTTAAAAGAACGGAGAAGATATTATTATAGTATGTTTATAGTATATTTATCATATATTTATAGTATATTTATAATATATTTATCCTATGTTATAATCAAGGAGAATTTAGGTGGTTGATTTTTTGATTTTTTTACACTAAAATGCTTGCATAATTCAAAAAAAATTACTACATTTGTAAGTTAAAACAGACGTTTTTCGTTTTTAAAGTTAAAAAACTAATTTACAATAAATTATATGACAGAAGAAGCAAAAAACAGTGCCGCAAAAGAGTACGGCGCAAGTAGTATTCAAGTGCTTGAGGGTCTTGAAGCCGTACGTAAACGTCCGTCGATGTATATTGGCGACACTAGTTCGAAAGGTTTGCACCACTTGGTTTATGAGGTAGTTGATAACTCGATTGACGAGGCTTTGGCTGGATATTGTACTGATATACAGGTTAGTATCAATCAAGACAATTCGATAACAGTAGCAGATAATGGTCGTGGTATTCCGGTGGATATACACGAAAAAGAGGGTCGTTCGGCTCTTGAGGTGGTTATGACTGTGTTGCACGCTGGTGGTAAATTTGATAAGGGTTCGTATAAAGTGTCGGGCGGTTTGCACGGTGTGGGTGTGAGTTGTGTGAATGCGTTGTCAACTGACTTGCATGTTGAGGTGCGCCGTGGAGGCAAATTGTATGTACAAGATTATAAACGTGGTGTGCCACAATATAGTGTGAAAGAGGCTGGTGAGGCTACGACTACAGGTACGACTGTTACATTCCACCCAGACCCTGAGATTTTCTCGGAAACTGTATATCAATATCATATTTTGGCTGCACGTTTGCGCGAGTTGGCTTTCTTGAATGCTGGTATTCATTTGACTATCACAGACTATCGCGTAGAGAATGAGGGCGATGAGCCTAAATCGGAGCATTTCCACTCAGAAGATGGTTTACGTGAGTTTGTGAAATATATTGACTCGAGCCGTGAGGCGTTGATTCCACACGTAATTCACATTAACACAGAGAAATATGGCACGCCAGTAGAGATTGCGATGATGTATAACACTTCGTATTCAGAGAATTTGCACTCATACGTAAATAATATCAATACAATCGAGGGTGGTACACACGTATCGGGTTTCCGTCGTGCGTTGACTCGTACGTTGAAGAAATATGCCGAAGATAGCAAAATGCTTGATAAAGTGAAGGTTGAGATTTCGGGTGATGACTTCCGTGAAGGTTTGACTGCTGTTATTTCAGTGAAAGTTGCAGAGCCACAGTTTGAAGGTCAGACTAAGACTAAACTTGGAAATAGCGAGGTGATGGGTATGGTTGACCAGGCTGTAGGTGAAGCGTTGAGCAATTATCTTGAAGAGCATCCAACAGAGGCTAAGATGATTGTAAACAAAGTGATACTTGCTGCTACAGCACGTAATGCTGCACGTAAAGCTCGCGAAATGGTGCAACGCAAATCGCCTCTTTCAGGCGGTGGATTACCAGGTAAATTGGCAGACTGCTCAAGCCGCGATGCTGCACAATGCGAATTGTTCCTCGTCGAGGGTGACTCTGCGGGCGGTTCGGCTAAATCGGGACGTGACCGTAACTTCCAAGCTATCTTGCCATTGCGTGGTAAGATTTTGAACGTTGAAAAAGCTATGCAACACCGTGCGTTTGAAAGCGAAGAGATACGTAACATCTATACTGCATTGGGCGTTACAATTGGCACAGAAGAAGATTCAAAAGCATTGAATATGAGCAAACTTCGCTATCACAAGGTGATTATCATGACCGATGCCGACGTGGACGGAGCTCACATTGCTACTTTGATTTTAACATTCTTCTTCCGCTATATGAAGGAGATGATTGAGAATGGTTATATCTATATCGCTACTCCACCACTCTACCTCTGCAAAAAAGGCAAAGTGCAACAATATTGCTGGACAGAAGACCAACGTTTGCGTTTCATTGAAGAGTATGGCGGTGGTAATGAGGGTGCTATCACTCAACAACGCTACAAAGGTCTTGGTGAGATGAATGCTGAGCAATTGTGGGAAACAACAATGAATCCAGAAAACCGTACATTGCGCCAAATTACAATTGAAAATGCAGCAGAAGCAGACCAAATATTCTCGATGTTGATGGGTGATGAGGTTGGCCCTCGTCGCGAATTCATCGAACAAAATGCGGTTTATGCTAATATTGATGCGTAATAAAATTGAGAGTTGAAAGTTACCATTCGGCATTAACTTTCCATTAACTAAAAAACTTTTAAATTACTAAGATTATTAACAATTTAAACTATAGAATATATGAAATTTACGGTATCAAGTTCATTACTTCTTAGTCGCCTACAAATGGTAGGTAAAGTGATTAGTTCAAAGAACACTATGGCTATCTTGGATAATTTCTTGCTCCAAGTGAATGGCAATCAGCTTACAATCACTGCTTCAGACCTCGAAACTACACTTACAACATCTCTTGAAATTGACAATCAAGAGGGCGATATAACAATTGCATTGCCTGCAAAACTTTTGATGGATTCACTCAAAGAGTTCCCAGAACAACCTCTTTGCTTCGATATCAATCCTGAAAACTTGGCTGTTGTATTCCGCACAGAGACAGGTAATTATAACTTCATTGGTCAAAATGGTAACGAATATCCAAAAGCCCCTGCATTGAAAGAGGAAAACTTTAAATGCACTATGGACGCAGCGGTTCTCGGCACAGGTGTGAGCAAAACAGCTTTTGCTGCAGCAACAGAAGACCTTCGCCCAACAATGACAGGTATTTTCTTCCATTTTAACAATAATGGTGTTACTTTTGTTGCTACTGATGCTCATAAACTTGTACGCTTAAACAATAACACTGTACAAACAGAGAATGAGGCTTCTTTTATTCTTCCACGCAAAGCTGCAAATATGGTTAAAAACCTTGTTGCAAGCGAGAAAGGTGAAGTAAATGTAAGCTTTGATGATAAGAATATTATCTTCGAAATGCCTACATACCACATGATTTGTCGTCAAATCGAAGGACGTTTCCCAAATTACAATGGTGTTATTCCACAAAACAACCCATACGAAATCATCCTTGACCGCCACCAATTCATCAGCTCTATCAAACGTATTATTGCATTTGCTAATCAAGGCACTTATCTCGTTAAATTGAGCATCTCAACAGGCAAAATGATTCTTTCTGCTCAAGATATTGACTTCAGCATCTCTGCACAAGAGACTATTCCTTGTCAATTCGAAGGCGAACCTATCAATATCGGTTTCAAAGCACCACTTTTGGTTGATATTCTTAATGGTATCTCAAGCAATGAAGTACGTTTGCAATTAGCAGACCCATCACGTGCAGGTATCATCCTCCCACTCGAAAACGAAGAAAATGAGGATATGCTCACATTGTTGATGCCTATGCTTATCAATGAATAATCACTTTAACGCATAATTTATAATGCATAATTCATAATTTATGGGTTATGCATTTTTTGTATAAATCCGCAGAATGGAAATTACACAATATATAAAAAGGTTGTTGATGAGTCATATAACTGGTTTATCGACAGCACAATTGTTGGCTGAGAGGGATATTCGTCTTTCAGAGGAACAACAAAGATGGATAGATGGGGCTATATGCCGTTTGGAAAATAATGAGCCCTTACAGCATGTGTTGGGATATTGCGAGTTTTATGGACGTAAGTTTAAATGTGATGGTAGAGCCCTTGTGCCTCGACCTGAGACTGAAGAGTTGGTAGATTGGATTGTGTCTAATTGGTCAACAGTCAACAGTCAACAGTCAACAGTCAAAATTCTTGATATTGGTACAGGAACGGGATGTATTGCTTTATCGTTGGCAAAAGAATTAAAAGGAGCTGAGGTTACGGCAATTGATATATCGACAGAGGCGCTGAGTTTAGCACGTGAAAATGCCGAGATACTAGAAGCGAGGGATGTGAGATTTGTTGAGTGTGATATTTTAAGAGATTGCACGGGAATAAAGGGCTCTTACAATGTGATTGTGAGTAATCCTCCATACGTTAGAGAGTGTGAGAAGGTGGATATGGAAGCAAATGTGCTTGATTATGACCCTCATACTGCGTTGTTTGTGTCGAATGACGATCCTTTGGTGTTCTATCGTGCTATTGCTGAGTTTGCATTGGAGAATCTTGCACCGAATGGAGCACTCTATTTTGAGATAAATCAGTATCTTAGTAGGGAGACTTGCGATTTGTTGATTGCATTGGGATATAAAAATGTGACGCTGAGAGAGGATATAAATGGGAATGCTCGAATAGTAAAGGCAACTTTATAAGTTGAGAGTTGAGAGTTGAAAGTTAGAAAGTTAGAAAGTAAATAATTGAGAACTTATTAATAAATCTAATAATTACGATGAATGATATATTGTTGAATAAGGCTGCGACGTATGCTTCGAGGTGTGAGCATTGCGAGAGCGAGGTAAGGGAAAAGCTCTTGATATGGGGTGGCACAAGTGAGGAGACGGATGAGATAATTGCATATCTTATAGAGGAGCGTTACATTGATAATCAGCGATATGCCAATAGTTATGCTAAAGATAAATTTCGCTTCAACCATTGGGGGAAGTATAAGATTAGCATAATGCTACGCAGTAAAGATATTGATAGTGAGATAATAGAAGAGGCTTTGGACCAGATAGATGAAAAGGAATATTTAGATAAATTGCGACAAATATTGCGAGATAAATTGCGCTCGCTGAAGTATTCGTCGGAATATGAAAAAAAGGGCAAACTATTTAAGTTTGCCCAATCGCGCGGCTTTGAGAGCGGCGCTATTTCGAAGGTTATAGATTCGATATAAATTAAGAATAAGGGGATTCGAAAGGATTCCCTTTATTTTTTCTTGGTGCGGGTTGTTTTCTTTTTGGCTCCGCCTTTTGACTTATTTGCTTCGTCGGCAATAATTGCTTGGCATTGCTCGAGGGTTAGGTCTTCGGCTACGGTACCTTTTGGGAGTTTGTAGTTTTCACCAGCATGGGTGATGTATGCTCCGAAACGTCCGTTGAGGACGAGAATATCTTCTGCTTCGAATTTCTTGATTTCGCGATTTTTGTCGGCTTGGCGTTTTTCGGCTATAAGTTCGATTGCGCGTTCATGAGTAATAGTCAATGGATCTTCGTCTTTTGGTATTGATACATAGCTCTTTCCGTGACGTACATATGGTCCAAATTTACCTACTCCAACACTCAATGATTCACCTTCGTATTCGCCCAAATCTACTGGAAGTTTAAAGAGTTCGAGGGCTTCTTCCAAAGTAAGAGCTTCCATTGATTGACCTGTGCGAAGAGAAGCAAATTTTGGTTTTTCATCATCGGATGCCAACCCAATTTGTGCAACAGGGCCAAAACGACCAATCTTAACAAATACAGGACGACCTGATACAGGATCGATACCTAACTCACGTTCACCAGCCTTCTTGCCTGTAGAGTGCATTGCTTCTTCGACATTTGGATGGAATTGAGTGTAGAAACCATCGATATTCTTAGTCCATTCGAGTTTACCTTCTGCAATTTTGTCGAAATCAAGCTCTACTCGAGCGGTAAAGTTATAATCCATGATATTTGGAAAATTGGCTAATAGATAGTCATTTACCACAATACCTATGTCGGTTGGAGAGAGTTTACCTTTCTCGATTGAAGCTTTTTCAATTTTGTCTTCCTCCTTGATTTTTCCGTTTTTGAGAGTAAGTATGCGATAAGGGCGAGCCTCGTTTTGAATTTCTTTTTTCTCTACGTAGTCACGCGCTAAAATAGTTGAAATAGTTGGCGCATAGGTAGATGGACGTCCAATACCTAATTCCTCTAATTTTCGAACAAGAGAAGCCTCAGTATAACGAGCAGGACGTTGGGTAAAGCGTTCTTGGGCTTGCATTTGAGACATAGCGAGGATTTCGCCTTCGGCAAGTTTTGGGAGCATACCTTCTGACTCTTGTGCCGAATCATCATCGGTAGATTCCATATAAACATTCAAGAAACCATCGAATTTTAGGACTTCACCTACGGCTACGAATTTTTCAGTTGAATTGTCGATATTGATAACTGCTGTTGTTTTTTCGAACTCAGCATCAGCCATTTGACTTGCAATAGTACGTTTCCAGATAAGGTCGTAGAGTTTGCGTTCTTGGGCTGTACCTTCGATTTCGCGCACGTTGAGGTATGTTGGGCGTATGGCTTCGTGCGCCTCTTGTGCTCCTTTAGATTTAGTGTTGTACTGACGGCGTTTGTAGTATTTTTCGCCTGCCATTTCGAGGATTTCGGCTTTAGCTGTATTCAATGCTAAATCGGAGAGATTGACCGAGTCGGTACGCATGTATGTGATTTTTCCGCTTTCGTATAGTGATTGTGCAACACGCATTGTGGTAGCAACGGGGAAACCATACTTACGAGATGCCTCTTGTTGGAGGGTTGATGTTGTGAAAGGAGCTGCAGGTGTACGGCGAGTAGGGCGAGTTTCGATGCTTTCTACATTGTAAGTAGCTGATATTGCAGACTCTAAGAATACTTTAGCTTCAGCTTCAGTAGCGAAACGATTGCGTAACTCGGCTTTGAATTCGACATCTTGCCCTGCCTCGTTTTTTACTTTGAAAGTAGCTACGACACGGAAAGATGCTTCAGCCTTGAATTGTTGGATTTCGCGTTCGCGCTCAACTACGAGACGGACAGTGACAGATTGTACACGACCAGCTGAGAGCGATGGTTTGATTTTGCGCCAAAGGACTGGTGATAGTTCGAAACCAACAATACGGTCGAGGACACGACGAGCTTGTTGAGCATCTACAACATCGAGATTTATATCACGTGGATTTTCGATTGCATTAAGAATTGCTGTTTTGGTAATTTCGTGAAAAACAATACGATGAGTCTTTTTATCTTTCAAGCCTAATACTTCGTATAGGTGCCATGCGATAGCTTCTCCTTCACGGTCTTCATCGGATGCGAGCCAAACGACATCGGATTCTTCGGCAGTTTTGCGCAAATCGGCAACGAGTTTTTTCTTATCAGATGGAATTACATAGTCGGGTTTGTAGTTTTTTGTTACATCAATACCAAAATCTTTCTCCTTCAAATCGCGAATGTGTCCGAAACTTGACATAACACGATACTCTTTTCCTAAAAATTTCTCAATAGTCTTTGCTTTGGCAGGAGACTCAACAATTACCAAATTCTTTTGCATAAAAGTATGTAGGTTGAAAATTGAAAGTTGAAAATTGAAAGTTGAAACTTAGAAATCACTGTTTTATAGAAAAATATGTGATTTCGGAATGGTCTTTACGCATAAAATAAAAAGAGTCAAATTTCAAATTTCACATTATATAATATGGAGTTCAAAAATTTTTGCAAAGTAACAAAAAGTATTGCATACTGACAAAATTTTCAATAAATTATTTTTATTTTTTTAGCAAATATACTAAAAATCAGACATATATACTGTATAAGTAGTGTTTATGCGGTTTAAGGGGAAATTATATTCGGAGTTATGCTTAAGGTATGTTTATAGTATATTTATCATATGTTTATAGTATATTTATAGTATATTTATCCTATATTGTAGATAAGGAAAAGTATAGATGAGAAAAGATTTACGAAAAAGATACCTTACATCTCAAAAAAAAGTAGTAACTTTGCAAAAGATATTGTTTATTCGAAAATGACATGAAAACGGTAACTTTAAAAGATAAAACTTTCGGTATTTCGATACCTGAGACTGAATTGTTGAAAGCTGTTGACAATGTGGCAGAGAAGATGAATGCAGACTTGAAGGGGAAGAATCCGTTGTTTCTTATTGTGCTTAATGGGGCATTTATGTTTGCTTCGGATTTGTTAAAACGTGTAGAGATTCCTGCTCAATTGTCGTTTGTGAAGGTTTCGTCGTATTGTGGAACTTGTAGCTATGGTAATGTTACTGAGTTGATTGGTTTGAATGAGGATGTTAAGGGGCGTACTGTTGTAATAATTGAAGATATTGTTGATTCGGGCCGCACGATGTATGGAATGGTTGAGAAATTGAAATCAATGGGTGTGGGGGAATTACGCATTGCTACATTATTTTTCAAGCCTGAAGCTTTGAAATATGACTTGAAGATTGATTATGCAGCGATGGAAATTCCGAATGATTTTATTGTTGGTTATGGTCTTGATTATGATGGGTATGGAAGGAATCTTCGCGATATTTACACTTTAATTAATTCATAATTCTTTGCAATAAATTAAATCTATATATACTATGCTTAATATTGTAATATCAGGTGCTCCTGGTTCGGGTAAAGGTACTCAAAGTGCTATTATCGTTGAGAATTACGGACTTACTCACATTTCTACAGGTGATATGCTCCGCGAAGAGATTAAAAATGGTACTGAAAATGGCAAAAAGGCTGAGGTGTTGATTAATGATGGCAAACTTGTGCCGGATGAGATGATTATTGCTATGCTTCATGACCAAGTTCAGAATCATATTGCTGCAGGGGATACTAAAGGTTTTATTTTTGATGGTTTTCCTCGTACTGCTGCTCAGGCTGTGGCATTGGATAATATGCTTCATGAGCTTGATACAGAGGTTAGTTGTATGCTTCATATGCAAGTGGAACATGAGTTGTTGATTGAGCGTTTGCTTAATCGTGGTAAGACTTCGGGTCGCGCGGATGATAATCTTGAGACTATTCAAAAACGTCTTGATGTTTATAATTCGCAAACATTGCCTGTTATTGAGCACTATAAAAATACAGGTCGCTATAAAGCTGCTTGCAATAACTCGTCGGTTGAGGCTTGTTTTGCTCAAGTTAAGGAAATTATTGATAATTTGTAATCTGGATATAAAATATTAGACACGAGATATTAGACTAAAAATTTTATCCCGTGTCGTGTGGTTGTGTTTTATATTCAATATATTAAAAGGGTTATGTCGAATTCCAATTTTGTTGACTACGTAAAGATATTTTGCCGTTCGGGTAAGGGTGGTGGTGGATCAACTCACTTTCACCGAGAGAAATATATACCAAAAGGTGGTCCTGATGGTGGCGATGGTGGCCGTGGTGGTCACATTATTCTCCGCGGAAATAAAGACTATTGGACTTTGTTGCACTTGAAGTTTGCTCGTCATATATTTGCAGGCGATGGTGGTCATGGTAGTGGTAGTCGCAGTTTTGGAGCTGATGGCGAGGATAAATATATTGATGTGCCATGTGGTACTGTGGCATACGATGCTGATACTGGCGAATATCTCTGCGATATAACGGAAGACAAACAAGAGGTTATTTTGCTAAAAGGTGGTCGTGGTGGCTTGGGTAACTGGCATTTCCGTACGGCTACGAATCAAACGCCTCGCTATGCTCAACCGGGTGAACCTAGAGTGGAACGTAGTGTTATTCTTGAACTTAAGGTATTGGGTGATGTTGGTTTGGTTGGCTTTCCTAATGCTGGTAAGTCGACATTGTTGAGTGTTGTGTCGGCAGCTAAACCAGAAATTGCAAACTATCCGTTTACTACGCTTGTGCCTAATTTGGGTATTGTGTCGTATCGTGGTGGTAAGTCGTTCTGTATGGCTGATATACCTGGTATTATTGAGGGTGCGAGTCAGGGTAAGGGTCTTGGTTTGCGTTTCTTGCGACATATTGAGCGCAATGCAATATTGTTGTTTATGATTCCGGCTGATAGTGATGATATCAATAAGGAGTATAATATCTTGCTCAATGAGTTGAAGGAATATAATCCGGAATTGATTGACAAACAGCGTATTCTTGCTATTACAAAAAGTGATATGCTTGATGATGAGTTGATGCAAGCCATGGAGGCGGAATTGCCAACTGATATACCTCATATTTTTATCTCGGCTGTTGCGGGTTTCAATATCACTGAATTGAAAGATTTGCTTTGGACAGAGATTAATAAAGAGGAAAACCGTGTGCAAACGTTCACTCACCGTAATCTTGATGTTCAACGTCCTGCTTCTAATGATGAAGAGGAAGATTGGAATGAAGAGTTGGAAGATTATGATGAGGAGGATGTTGAATGGGATGAGGATTGGGATGATGATAATGATAATGCTGGTGGTTATATGGTGGATGACATCGAATATGTTTGATTAATGATAATTTGATTTGAATAAATTGTCAATTTGCATAAATTTCGATTCAAAAAAAACAATTTTCTGTATTATATAAATTAAAAAGTCGCAATTTTATAGTTAAAATTGCCCCTTTTTATATTTATATACACAATTATAATTATCATTACACCACCTCACAATATACAATCCGACTTTTTTTCTAGTTATACGTGATTTTTTCGCATTTTTATTTGGTATATAAATTTTTTTATTTACCTTTGCTTGCGAATAGAAAACACTTTTATGAACAATAGTTTTTGAGTTTTCATAATAAGAGATTGATTTTAGATAATAGATTTTGTTTGTAGTTATGGATTTTTGCAAATCGCTGTGAAGCGCTGACCAAAAGTCCATATCTTTTTTTTATCGCAACCAACCTAATTTTTCGATTTCTGACTCGAAATTTGGGGTGAATATACCTTTTCCGATGTTGTTTTTGATTTCGTTGAGAGTCCAAAATCTGCCTTCGTCGACTTCGGAAGGATCGGGTTTGAAGGTGCCATTGTAGGTGCAACGATAGATGTATACTAGTTCGGCCTCGATAGTGGAGCGGAAATTGTATTTCATGATAAACTCGGGGTTGAAGTCGGTGACGCCTAGCTCTTCACGAGTTTCACGCAAAAGAGCTTGATGGATATTTTCACCATAGTCGACATGACCACCTACGGCAGTATCCCATTTGCCTGGTTGTATTTTTTTCGTCATTACACGTTTTTGAAGATATAATTCGCCTGCTGAGTTGAATATATGTAGGTGTACCACAGGATGTAGCAGGAATGTTTGGGCATGACATTCGGTTCGTGTTGCTGAACCTATGACTTGACCTTCGGGATTGACTATTGGGAATATTTCATCGTGCATAATTCATTATTTTTATGACAAGAAGACAGGAGAACGAGTTTATTTTTTAATCCAAGTTTTCCTGTCTTCTTATTTTATTTTCGTATATAAATTTATCGTGATGCGTCAAGACCAAAACGACTCCAACGTATTTTGCCGTTGAACCATTTTACATCACGATCTAAAGACAACCAAACAAACATTGGACGTCCGACTATGTGGTCTTCAGGTACAAATCCCCACATACGTGAGTCGGCAGAATTGTGACGATTATCGCCCATCATCCAATAGTAGTCCATTTGGAATACATATTCAGTAGCAGGTTCGCCATTGAGGATAGCTACACCATCACGATATTCGAGTGTATTGCACTCGTAGTTGACAATACAAGGACGATAACGTAATATGTTGTCTTCGGTTAGTTGGATAGTGTCGCCTTTGGCAGGTACCCAAAGTGGACCATAATTGTCTCTATTCCATTTGTAAGTATATGGCAAGGGGTAGATAGCTGTATGCATTTCGGGTAAAATTTTCTCTACCGCTACTTGCACTACCATAGGCATAGTTTTGACTTTTTCGAGTACCTCTGCGGTCATTGCCATCACATAAATTGGTCCCCATGTACCATTATTTTTAGGCTCCATACCTATACGTGTCAGATATGGTGCATAATCAGTGCCATTCAAAACGGATGTTTCGGTAACACTAACACCTAACTTGTGTAAAGCTTCAGCTGAGAAGGTTGCACCATTGGTTTGCACAAAATAGTTGTGTTGCACTCCTTTTGGATTTTCGAACACTTCTCCATCAACATACAAGACATTATCTTTTAATTCGATAGTTTGCCCTGGAAGGCCCACACAACGTTTAACATAATTCTCGCGACGGTCGACTGGACGAACAACTAATTTACCTAATTGAGCCTCTTGTTGACGCAATTTTTGGGCACCAGTGGCCATACGTTCCATAAAATTGTGGTAAGGTATCACACTATCGTGTTTAAATGTACGGAAAGCTATTGTACTTTGTGCGGCTTGGAAACAAAGAGTATAATAGTCTGGGTTGGCGCACAACTGTGGCACTGTATCGCCAGCAGGGAAATTGAACACTACAATATCACCCAATTCCACTTTATCCCAGCCTTTCAAACGACGATATTCCCATTGTGGTTTTTCGATATAAGACTTACCTCCCCAAGGGAAAGTGTGTTGCACAAGTGGAAATGATAACGGAGTGTTAGGAATACGAGGACCATAACTACACTTGCTAACAGCAAGAAAATCGCCCACTTTCAATGTTTGTTCTAACGATGAAGAAGGGATTTGATAGTTTTGAAAAAGGTAAAGATTAATGAAATACACCGCCACAAGCGCAAATGCTATAGCATCAATCCACGAACAGATGGTATACAATGTCTTATTTGTATTTTCATACTTCTTCCACCAAGTCCAAGGAATAAACTTAGTAATAAAAATATCAAAGATAAATGGATACAACAACATCCACCAGAAGTTGCCTACCCAAATGATAAATAAGATGTAGATTACGGACCATATCGCCAATTTAATCCACGAAGAGAGAGGTTTTTTGAAACGAGAATTATTCATTTTTTTAGATATTTAGTAACTAGTAGCGAGTAATAAACAATTTACTCTTTCATTAAATCAGCCATAGAATAAAAACCGGCAGGTTTGTCTACAAGGAATTCGGCAGCTACAACAGCTCCAAGAGCAAAGCCTTCACGCGATTTAGCCTCATGCATGATAGTTATAGAGTCCACCTCCGAGTCGTATTTTATAATGTGAGTGCCAGGCACTTTACCTTCACGCAATGCTTCGATTGGGAGTTGAGAATTATTCACTTTTTTTGTAGATTCATTCAATATCCACTCTGACTTGCGGTCTAGACTCTCCAAGATACCTTCGGCCAGTGTTATAGCAGTACCACTTGGAGCATCCTTCTTTTCAGTATGATGGATTTCGGTCATCGCCACATCGTAGTTGGCATAACGATTCATCATCGCAGCCAAACGTTTGTTCAATTCGAAGAAAAGGTTGACACCCAAAGAGAAATTTGATGCCCAGAAGAGAGTATATCCTTTTGCAATGATTTCAGATTTTAACTCAGGTAATACAGCATTCCACCCCGTAGTGCCCGACACTACAGGCACACCAACAGCCCATGCCTTACGATAGTTTTCAACCGCCTTTGTTGGTATAGTAAATTCGATAGCCACATCAGCCGATGCAAACGCCTCGGAGTTAAACTCATCTTGATTATCAACATCAACCTTAGAAACTATTTCATGTCCACGCTCAAGGGCAATCCGTTCGATGATATGCCCCATCTTTCCATATCC
>JAZOUT010000067.1:0-4421 GCA_045658305.1 Candidatus Aphodosoma sp.
GCATACCGTTCTCACATAGGCGCAAACGATCATCTTTGCTTATCTGCCCCGATAGTGGCAACTTGCTGCTGTAGGCACGCAGTTCGGGCGGAATAAGGTTGTCCAGCCATGTGGTCTTGAAGATACCCTGCCGACCGACCAATACGAGTACGGTGTGATTCACCACCTCATCTTTCATCCACGAAGCGACCATGGCGACAAACCACTTCTTGAAGCAGACTCGCCAGAGGCGGTCGGCATGACCCCCTCCATCTCCCCCTTCGAGGGGGAGTGTTGACACGGGTTCATTCCCTCCCCTTGAAGGGGAGGTTAGGTGGGGTCCGAGGGTCTTCACTTGCTGCGCCACCATATCTATCCAATCGGGCTGATCTGCTGTGTATGGTCTTAATCCATCGAGCCATGCTCTGAGCGGATGTACTGCGGGCACCATATCCGATTTGAGGGCAGTCCACATCTCGTTGGTGGATATGTTCACACCCTTTTCCGCCACGCACTGGCACACCATCGTGTTAATGTCCTTGTCGGTAAGGTTCCGCCAAGTCTCCTTGCCTCCAAACTCTAAACTGTAGGCGGAGCCGTCCTCTAAACTATCCGCCATGCGGATTTGCAACCTATCCGTCACGACATCGTGACGAAGGGAGCCGTAATTAAGGTAATTTTCCTCCAACCACTCGCACGCAATCTGCTGCCGTAGTTCTTTTTTATCTTGTTTGGTCATAGTATCGCTAATATCTGTTCGATTATTTTATTCGTGATTATTTTTGGTGTTTGAACAATCAAAACAACTGTGTTTTCTTTGCTTGCTCGAATCGTTTGTGGTTGGGTGAGCAATTCCTCGCTATGGACTCCAAAAAAATCGGCTATAGGGTCAAGCAAGTTGAGGTCGAAAGGGTGTTGTCCATTGGGCATTTTACCGAGATTTGACCTGTCCACATTGATGCCATCTGCCAATTCACTTTTGGTGATGTGGCGTTCAAGGAGTAAGCGATTGACACGCTTGCAAAGTATTTGTTTTGAGTTCATTTTCATGGTGCAAAGGTACTGCTTTTTGTTGATACATCAGTGGTAGTATTTACCACAAATGCAGCAGAAATGGTATGTGCTACCATTTCTGCATATATTTTACTTGATTACAAAAAAAACTCGCCCAATTCACACGGAACTGGGCGAGGGTGTAGTCTTTCAAAAGGGGATTATTGTCCTACTTCTACTCCCATGATGTTGTAGGTCTTGCCTTCGTGGATGATGAGTAGTTGCCCGTTTTGCATAACCTTTTGGGCAGAAGGAGTGGGGGATTCCACCTCTTCGGTGGCAGAAAAGATAGGATCATTATACACGCAACCGTATGATGAGTATAATGAATCTGTGGTAGAATAAAGGCATTCGTCATTATAATAAGCACATAATACAGTGGTTACGCCATTGCCCATCACTGTGGTAGCTGTATTATGTATAATTCCATCCAAAGAGCCGATTCCCTCTATCCAACGTTTACGCCATTTATAGTTATCAGTAGCAATTGCATCTAATATGATATGTAGTCGTCCACTTTCAGATGTGTTGATAGCAGTCACAACATGTGGCAATGTCTCTTGGAAATTATAATATGTAATACCACCAAAAATTTCCAACGTGTCGCCTACTTGTACATCAAAATCGTACAATAGATATTCGGAACCCTGATAATGGATAAACACTTTTTTATCACCTGCAAAACGTAACGCAGCAACATACGATTTATATGCTGGTGAGAAACCGCTGTAATATCCCGTGAGCTTTTGATAAGCCAAATCATTGATAAGCGTATCAGCTCCTAACTCATAAATCACGGTATTTGCACCATACATTTCATCTTCTTCAGAAGGATCCCAAGCATAACTGAGTACATTCCATTGGTTGCACCATTGGACTTCAGTGTGTTGATTGACAGCTTTTTGTGGCAATGAATATGGAATAGAATTATTATCACATGGAACATCTCTTACTGCTATCTGTAAATTACATCCTAACTTTGCATGGAAACCCGGTGTAAGGGTAATATGTTCTCCCGAATAAATCACTCCTGTTTGATAATCTTCAATCACGCTATTACCGATGGTTATTTCCCCTCCATTTTGAACAATAAAGGTCGTATCTAAAACCTCATCTTGAGAGATTTCTATTGGTAAACAATCAGGATAATTGGGATGAACATTAAAAATCGCTTCTTGCTTTAGAGGGAATAAATTACACGCTTGCTCACTTATTTCGTCTAACAAATAATATCCGTTATCCCTCCCTCCCCAACCGTAGTTGATGTGGAAAATATTAGAAGACTGCCATCCATCTATAATGAATTGATGCTGTACAATAAGAGTGTCATTTATTTGCTGTCCCCCGCTATAAGGAGTCGGATAACCTTTAAGTAGATTTACTTTCAAAGAATCTAACCAACTATATCGAACCGAATATAAGTTGCGGGAAACGACATTATCTGAATTAAAACCAAAAATTGCTTCTAATGCCAAGGGGATTTTATATCCCAAAGCCGACGATTTAAAAGCAGAATATTCCATATCAACAGAAATACCAATATCTCGCAATAGATGTGCTATCATATCTACATTATAAACAGGTGTATTATTTGTTATAGTTGCTGGCATATTATTCCAGTCGTATTCTCGTATCAATGAGTTTCCGATACTGTCCTCAACTATTGCCACATTAGGCCACTGCCAATACCACATCAATTGTCCCATTGTGATAGCGACACAACCTACAGGGGCTGAAACTTTTGAAGGTCCAGAGACGTTTCCCGTCATGGGGGGGGCTATCATAAGATCAAATTTTGGACAAAACTTATTATACTTATGTAGAGAATCAGCTCGAGTGGAACCGTTATTATCTTGTTGTTTCCAACGATTTTCTTCTCCATTTTTACGTAATAGAGGCGGCACCATATCTTCATCTCTATCTGGGGTTATAGATGAGTTGTTTTGATAAGCCAACCACCCCTCATGAACAGTTGTTTCGTTGGTACTATCTCTTATATATTGTATTTGAAATTCATACCAATCTAACAATGTAGCCATACCATCAGACATATCTTCATCCTCAGGAAACATTCCTGCATTTTCATCAGAATATGCCAAAATAGGTGTGATACGTTCATCGGCTGCAATTAACACCCATACACTATCTTGTGAAACTGCATACATTACAGGAGATTGAGCAACTCTTCCTATCGGCTTAACTATAGCAGCACCACTGGTTGTTGCATTTGCCGAAGAAGTACTATTCATTGTAATAGGTGCATTCTTTTGCAAAAAAATGTTGGCTACATGTTGAGCTGTTTCGACCGAAACTTGTTGGGCAAAAATGGGCAAGTACAATAATAACGCACTAAATAAATATAGTTTCTTTTTCATGTTAGAACCTCCTTGTAATCAGTTGTTTACTATCGCATCTACCTGTGTTTGTAGGTTGTTAGAAGTATTTAAAGCATTTGATAGCGTCTTTACTTGTTCCGAAAGGTCTTGTACCGCTTGAATCAGAAGAGGAATGAGTTCGATGTAATTAATACTCATTACACCTGCTGCATCTTCATGTACCAATTCAGGATAAAGTTCTTTTACCTCTTGTGCCAATAGACCATAATGGATTTTGTTGATTCTTGCTAATTCATCATCTGAAATGGTTATTGTCGAGATAGAAGTAGTATCGCTCATCTCCGAATTAGCAAGAGCAATAGCTTCGCCAGATAACATGGTATATTGTACAGGATTAAGTGCGGAGATTTTTGCGAGTGCAGTCGTGTTAACAGGTTGAATGTTCGATTTGTATCTTGCATCGGACATTGTGGTCGTCTCCGCAGCGGTTAAAGTCCCTGTAATATACACATCACCGAAGAAATATCCAGCGTATTTTCCATTCATTTGTGGGATTAAGGCAGTTGATGCTGTACCAAAGATACCTGCTCCGTTTCGATTACCTTCCAATCCACCAAAGACACCATAGTTGTATCCTGCTTTTCTATTACCAGCTACGCCCATAACACCGAACGCACGACCCATACTGGACTGGTAATTCGTAGAACGCCCCATGACAGCTATTTGTGTATCTATAGCACCATGCGCTTCTCCAGAAATGGCAATAGTATTCATTTTTCTTGATTCAACCAAAGAATATATACCCGTTCCGTGCGAGTCTGGGGTATTAACAAAAAGCTTTATATCGCTACACAATGTATCACCTATAGCAACGTTACCTGTCTCGGCAATTTGAATTTGTGCAGAGCACAAAATGGTATAAATACACATTATAAGAATGCTTGAAATCTTTTTCATAATAGTATATGTTTTTAAAGTTAGTATTTGTGTTTTTATTTTCTTGTATTTACTCTACCTCAAACTCACCCATCAGTACAGTGCCTGATTCGGTGT
>JAZOUT010000068.1:0-2053 GCA_045658305.1 Candidatus Aphodosoma sp.
GCAAATGGAGTAGTCCATTCCAAATTAGCGTGCAAAGGTACAAAAAAATATGCACATACACAAGTGTTTTGGGCGAAAATTTATTTTCAAGCTAAAAAACTCATGTGTATGGGCTGCGTAGGGTGGCAGTAGCTTCGGGGGTATGTGTAAGGGCAATCGTTGGACGATTAAGCGAAATTTGATTGCAAATGGGCTGTGTAGTGTGGCATAAAACGTTTTGCAAAATTTCTTAGATGTACCGATACCACATCGTTACCACCCCGATGATGAGCGTACATGATACATTGTTCTATGTTACAGACTATTTATGTTTCACATACACAAGAAAAAATCGCAGAAAGTTATCTTTTCTGCGATTTTTCTCTATTATCAAGCTCTCTCATTGAGCCCATCGCCAATTGCCAATTACCTATAGCCAATCACCAATAGCCTATCAGCAGGCTCTTAATGCAATATCTTATGCACTTCGTTCTCGCCAGTAATGACATATACGCCAGTTTGGTATCATCCCATTCACGATAAGTCAGATACATCGACGGTATAAATAACAGGTTCGCTATATGCACGTTTCTTCATGAACATCGTCATGTATATAGGCATATATGTCACATCTTCTTCAGCTTGTACATTATTATGGCATAGTACTATTGCTTTTTGTATATGAAAATTTTCGCACGCCATGCATTTATCTAACGCGTTATGCCTGCGATAACTCTTGCCAGATTTCACTTCAATAGCTGTCAATTGACCATTATCGTCAATCAAGAAATCCAATTCTCCATACTTCTTACTATTGTAATAGTATAAGGAGTATTCATTGGCTTTTAATTCTTGAGCCACATAGTTTTCGTATATAGCGCCAAAGTTCAGTTGACTTTCGCCATTGAGAATATCTAATTGAATACCATTGGAGTATTGGCATGCCAACAATCCAACATCATTCTGAAACAACTTAAATAGATTACGCTGTTTATTGAGAATCAACGGTGCACAAGGTGCTTCTACGTTATAAACAGGCAATGCTACCCCCGCATCGCTCAACCACAGGAAATCATTTTCGCTGCGAGAGAATTTGATGTGTTGATCGATGTCTTTTAATACAAATCGTTTGTTCTGCGCATTGAGTTCACTGGGAATTAGATCAAATATATCTTGTATATAGAGTTTTCGTTTGAGGTCATATTGTGCTATATCTTTTTTATATAGTTGTATGATATTGCGTTGAATCTCCATGACATGTTGCATATTGCTGGTATCTATATACGCTTGTACTGCTGCAGGCATACCGCCAACAATCAGGTAGAGATTAATGAGTTGAATCATTTTTTTATGCACCACTTCATCAACTGGCGCTTGGTTCTCCCAGGCGTATTTGAGCGCATTGATGGTGACATCACCCACACCAACGGCTCGAATAAACTCCTCAAAGCACAACGGATAGACTTGAATCTCCGACATGTATCCTACAGGAAGACTACGTATATCTTTCAACTGCACTCCTAACAAACTACCACTTAGTGCATATCGGTATTCTGCTGAGTCCACCAAGAATTTGATCCAAGTTAGAATATCTGGATAGACTTGCACCTCATCAAAGAATATGAGTGTATCTCCTTCTACTAAGGGTTGTTGAACAAAAGTAGATAAACGCAATAGGAGATCAGTTGCGGAAGTGGCATGCTGAAATATCTGTATTGCTTGAGGTTGCTCAATAAAATTAATCTCTACAAAACACGAATAATTAGCCTTGCCATACTTACGTATAGCATAACTTTTTCCTACTTGTCGCGCGCCAGACAATAAGAGAGCATTTTGCGTATTGGCGTAGTGCTCTTCTATGAGAACGTCTAATTTCCTATTAATCATACCATTGCATTTATTTTGCCCGCTTTTTCTCAGAAAATCACCGGCTATTTGTCCGCTTTTTCTTAAAAAAAACGTCTATTTTGTCCGTTTTTTCCGCTGCAAAGGTACTATATTTTTCTGACACTTGCAAGAAAAAATCGCAGAAACTTATCTTTTCTGCGATTTTTCTCTATTATCTAACTCGCTC
>JAZOUT010000069.1:0-3092 GCA_045658305.1 Candidatus Aphodosoma sp.
GGTCCTGTCAAATGTTTGTAATTTTTAACCTTGTCTGTAAGCAATAGAAGCAAGGCTGCCTTGTCGAGCATATACAACATTTTGAGCGTATTATCTCTTCCTGATTCTAATTGTGGCGCCAATTGATTAATATTTGGCTCCAAAGGAACATTTTCTGCGATAACCATCAATAACTTCTTAATCTTTAACAATGTTGGGTATGTTATTGTTTTATCCACAGATTGAATATCGCTATCTATAACAAGTTGAGCAACTTCCTGAACTCGCATCAAATAATCATTACCAGCATCTTTATAGAATGGATAATAACCATTGTGCAAGTAGTCATCAAAATGTTTCAATACTTTTATTTTTGAAACAACATCCATCGCATATTTAGTGTGACCTGACAATAGTTGTTCAAGAGTCATTGGCTCAAACTCTGCAATACCTTCATACGCAAGATATTCTCTAAAAGATAGCCCATGTAGCGTGTATAGAGATTGTCTACGAGATAAATCATCTTTCGAATTATCTATGGCAAGCATAGCTGATCCAGTATATACAATATTAAGGTCTGGATAGTTGTCGTATAGATGTTTAAGGAGTGCAGTCCATTCCGCATACTTGTGGACCTCATCGAAATAGATGTGGTTTATTCCGTGGGTATATAGGTATTCTACCAACTCTAAAACAGAGTGGTTTTGAAACCATAAATTGTCGAGCGACACATATAGAACATCATCAATATTATCAAATGTCTCCTTTATGTGTTGCAACAACAAAGTTGTCTTACCTACACCTCTTGCTCCTTTTATTCCCAATAGACGAACATCCCAATTTATTTGACCATACAAATAACGCTTAAAACGGAGGTCAGTTGCCATCAGTTTTCTGTGGTAATCATTAATCAAAGGTTGGATATCAGTTGCTTCCATAACTCTATTTTTTATAATTTCCATTGCAAATATAGTGAAACACTTTTGCAAAAGCGAATATTTTCAAGAAAAACACTTCTGCAAAAGTGATTATCATTCACTTTTTCACTTCTGTAAAAGTGTTTTTATTTTGAAATTTGTCTCTATTTTACTGGCATATTCCCAAAATTGCGCTTATATTCGCTTCATAATCCGATAGTTAGACCAAATAGATAGATTATGAGAGTAGTGATTTTAGCAAGAGTTTCGACTGACAAGCAACTTTATGAGAGGCAGGTGGTGGAAATGGAGCAATATTGCAAAAGTGTTGGTTGGGATGTCGCCAAAGTATTCGTCAATAAGGTGTCAGGCACGAAGAGAAATGAGGATCGTCCAGAGATAGTGGAGATGCTCCAATACATCGAGGAAAACAAGATAGACAAGGTTTGTGTTTTGGAGATTTCTCGTTTGGGCAGGAATACCCTTGAAGCATTGAAGGTGATAGAGCTCCTGAACGAAAAGAAGATATGTTTGTTCATCAAGAATTACAACCTTGAAACCCTCGATAGCAAAGGCAATGTCAATCCCATAACAAGTTTGATTTGCACAATCCTTTTGGAGATATCGAGTATGGAGCGACACACCATCATCGAGCGAATGTCAAGTGGTCGTGACCAATACATTGCTAAATGCCGAGCAACTGGCAAAAAGATGGGACGACCAGCTTCATATCGCAAAAGTGATGACACAATGCGAGAGCAATACAAAAAGGAGATAGCACTACTCAAACAGGGGATATCCCTACGAAACATAAATGCCATAACCAACACCAGCATTGCCACAATCAGGAAACTATACAAGTTTGCTCAATAGCAGAACAAAGACTTAATTCATTGAGAATTAGGTCTTTTTTGTTTCAAAAAAATAATTCCTGCCATACTGCTATATAATAAATAAAGTATAGGTTAAAACATTATGGCAAAGAGAATGATTTACAAAGAAAATGATGTTGTATTTGGAAAAGATAATACAATAACACTATATGTTAATGGATTGACATATAAACATTTAGAGCAAATAGGCAAACAATACTACAAAGATAAAAGAAACCGAGATGGTTTGATTAGAGCATTTGCTATGGTAAAACTGCATCAAGCAATAGCAATAGTCAATGATTTTGTGCCAATACGTAGTGGGTTGTTTGCCAATGGTGTTAGTAAAAGGAATTATACCGATTTTCTCACTGTTTTAGAGCAAGAAAATTTGATTCAAATAGATGTTGCCCAAATAAAAATTTACAAGAATAAATGGGGTGAAAATGGCATAATACAACTACCAAATAGTTATAGAAGAATAGAATTTTGCTTTGATTTATTTGGCAAACAAAAAGATGTCTATCCTGTAAAATTATCATTAAAGAAGGAGTTATTTGATTTATTAAAAGATAAGTTTGATACAATTAGAAAACACTATAAAGAAGATGGATTAGAAGAGAAAAGAATCTCAATTATGCTTTACAACAACAATGAACTCTCATTGGTTAAAAATTTAGTTGCTTCCATCAAGAAACATTCAAAACGACAACTTACATCATTAAACAATATAATCTTTAATTCTACATCTAAATTAGATAATAATAGTTATTCGTTAGATTTAATAAAAGAAGTATTAAAGAGATTAGAGAGAAAAGATAATAAAGAACAAATAGTTAGGAACAATTTCGATAAAGATTCTGATAATAATAGTATTACAAAGTTTGATTATTACAATGAATTAAGGTTTGATCTTGGTGCATTAGATGAGTGTATGTGCTTAAAGGATTTGAGAGATTTAGCATCACTTAACACAATACCTGAATATGGGAAAGATGGCAAACTGTATTCTGTGTTTTCAAGAGTTAGAAGACCAATAAGAAAGTATATTACATTTCGAGGAGAGCATTTGGCAGAGGTTAGTGATATTAGTTGTGCTCACTTTACTATGCTACCTAAAATTTTTAGAGAGTATGGCATTACAATATCTCCGTGGTGGGAGATGGAGGATTGGGTGTATCTTACACAACAAGGTGATTTGTATAGCAAAGTTGTTGAGAATACAAACATACCAAGAGATGCCATTAAACCCACATTTCAATCATTCTTCTCCATCAAAAACGAAAACTCATACATCTATGGTGGTGGGGAAAAAGATGGTCAA
>JAZOUT010000070.1:0-2342 GCA_045658305.1 Candidatus Aphodosoma sp.
ATTTTACCATCAATATAATCCCTAACCTTACCATCAGGAACAATGAAAATTTGATTTGGGTTTTGCATCTGTTCGTTTGCCATATTATTTGGTTCTTTTTACTTTCAAATATTCTATACCATTATTATCTATCCTCGTGAAGATAAAATCCATACCCATCTTTTTTAGCCTTGTTTTAGCATTATGAAAACCATTATACGAAACGGCTTTAGGTAGAGGATATACCTTCGTTCTATCTTTGGGATGACATTTAAGCGTTTCCATGTAGCTCTCAGTCATAACAATATCTGATATTTGCATACTTATAAAATTATCATTGATAATACAAAAATATATCAAAGATAATCAATAAGCAAATATTTTAGTAGAAAATTCACTAAACAGCATCTTTCATTAGCCACTTTTTTATCGCATAAATTGTGATTTTTATAATTTAAGAATGATAATTCGGAGAGTTTATATAATTATTCGGAGCATAAAACGTGTGCATTAAGTGAGTGTATTTGTAATATAAAAGCATAATTTCCACCCAACTTTGGAGGGTAGGATGTCGATAGGTAGTTTTGGGACGCCGAAAACATTTCGGGCGCCCCAAAACACAACTTGCTATGTTCGCTTGAACATAAATTTCCAGACACTGGAAATTACGGCATAGTATTTACTTATTAGCTCAATAATTAGCCTGTTTGAATGATGTTGGTCATATGGTCTGTTATGACCAACAAATAATGGTTGATTGGTGTGTTGGTTAGTTGGTTTGTTGTAACCAATAAACTAACCAACCAACGGTTAATGTGACCATGTGACCAACCGACCATCTTGCAACTTGCTTATTGTCTCCAAAATGCAATCTAATGACACTTGACGACACGTAATGTCGGGTTTGAAGAGCGTATTATTTTTTTGTTTTTACTTAGCACTCGAAAAGCGAATGTTTAATGTAAAAATGAAATAGTTATGGAGATTATCAGCATTGAGAAAAAGACCTTTGAGGAGCTTGTGTCGCGCCTCGGGCAGTTTGTTAAGCGAATGGATAGCATCAATCGCCAGCGTAGTGGTAGGCGTATGAGCGATTGGATGGATAATCAGGATGTCTGCCAGGCGTTGAAGATTAGTCCTCGCACGCTGCAAACGCTTAGGGATAGTGGTAGGTTGCCGCACTCTAAAATCAACAACCGCATATACTATCGCCCCGAAGATGTGGAGCGACTTATTGCAAATGATGTTTAACCTATAAAATTTATGCCTATGAGTAACGAAGTTATCACGCACAAACACGAGTGGGTACGAGGTCTATTCTCGGAACTTGACCGCATTGCCAAAGATGCCGCAACGATGGCGGATGAAAATCAACCGCTATTGGGAGGCGAACACTATTTGACTGATAGGGAGTTGTCGCAACGCTTGAAAATCAGTCGTCGCACCTTGCAAGACTATCGTAACAACGGTATTTTGCCATATCGCCAACTGGGTGGAAAAACCCCCTATCGAGAGAGCGATATTGAGCGAGTATTGCAAAGTTGTTATCGTGGCAAGTTTTGATTTTATACCCGATAGGGTGTAATGACGACTCGACAACCGCCAATTATACCCAAAAGGGTGTAAAGACGGTTAGAAAGAATAGCCACGCAGAATGTTGTTATGCAGAGTTGGGAGCGAGCTGCCTTTGTCCCCAACTCTGTTTTTTTCTATAATAATGGCGGCTTGATTGTAATTTGGAGATTGATACTCTTAATAGATTTGACCTAGAAGCTGTTTGAATTTTATTTCGAGATTATTTGAGAGCTAATTTCGTGTAAATTTTCATTTGGGGTATGCAGGTAATAGTGTACTATTTCCAATTATCACAAATGAAAAGTTGCCGAAAAGAGCCTCAAAGAAGCCGAAACTATCTTTTGCTGCAACGAACAAACTCTTTCAATAAAATTCAAAACAGCTTCTTATTATGCGTCGTAGGTCGCTTCGCTTGCTTCGTCCCAACCCCATTCTCAACTCGGACGGTGATACCGAAGAGTTTTTTCGGGTGAAAAATTATCGTAGAGAATTTTTTGCTCGAAAACCCGTGGGCTTGAACTCGCAGGTATTGCCCTCCGAGTTAACTTTATAATGGGGCGAAAGCAGGCGAAGCGTACCGCAGACTTCTATCCTAAATTCACTATAGCACTCTTTACATTCATCATATCCTTCAATATCGAACTATCAAGCACTTTGGCATAGTGTTGCGTCATTCTATATTTGCAGAAGCAAAGCGAAGATAGCGATAATTCGCTATCTTCGCAAACAAACAGAAGCAGTAAAGGACAAAGATTATTAACTGTCATTGGTGCTAACGACACCGTTCG
>JAZOUT010000071.1:0-4276 GCA_045658305.1 Candidatus Aphodosoma sp.
TGATTAACTATGTGAACTTCTTTTTTGCGCAAGTGCCTATGCGTATTCGTGCAGTGAATACACGCAAGATTCTCGGTAGTTCGCGTGTTGCATTGGTGGGGCGATTCTTGTTAGAGTCGGTTGTGTTAGTCTTTGTGTCATTGCTTTTGGCAATCGTTGCAGTCAAAGTGTTTCAATCATCAGAGTATGCCAATTTTATCTCATGCGAATTGGATTTTGTTAAAAATTGGGTAGTGTTGATACTTACTATCGGCGTGGCTATGTTGATGATAATCCTTGCGGGCATCTATCCTGCTATGTATGCAACATCATTTCCGCCAGCATTAGCTATTAAAGGGTCGTTTAGTATGACGCAAAAAGGCAAAACATTGCGCTATGCGCTGATAGGTTTGCAGTTTGTTATTTCGATAGCTTTTATTATTTGTGCTATTTTCCTCAAATCGCAACATAGCTATATGATGAATTTCGACATGGGATTCGATAAAGAGTGTCTGATTACGGCAAATATTCCGCTTAATAACAACGAAGAGCGCGATGCGTTTAATAGCGAGTTGCTTAACAATCCGAATATTAAAGCAGTGGCTTGGTCGCAAGATAGAATGGTAGCAGAATCTCGTATGGAATGGGGGCGTTGGCACAAAGGCGAACAGATGTCATTATCAGTGATGCCCGTGTCGTGGAACTTTTTGCAAGTGATGGGTATTGAGGTAGTCGAAGGACGTGACTTCCTCCCTTCAGACGAAAAAGGCGATGGCGCAATTATTCTCAATGAATATGCTAAAAAGAAATATAATCTTAATCTTGAAGAAGTAATAGAATGGAACGGCAAACCTTTTCCAGCTACAGGCTTCTGTCGTGATTTCCACTTTGAACCTCTACATTATGAAAGCGAAGCATTTGCTTTTTATATTTATGATTCAGAGATACAGAATAGGTATTTCGCTACGCCTCACCTCACTGTGCGTACCATCGAAAACGCCGACATAAAAGCTGTGTTTGATGCAATTCGTGCGACTACCGATAAGATTTTGCCTGACTATGGTGCGCAGAAGGTGAAAATCAATTTCTTCGATGAGGAATTGGGCGAGAACTACGAGAAAGAACAACAACTCGCAACTACGATTTCATTATTCACATTGTTGGCAATTATCATCTCGTTGATGGGCGTGTTGGGATTGGTGATTTTCGAAACGCAGTATCGTCGCAAAGAGATTGGCATTCGCCGAGTGAATGGTGCTACGGTGCGTGAAATACTCTTGATGTTCAATCGCAAGTTTGTTGTAATCGTGGCTATCTGCTTTATTATCGCAGCCCCAATTAGTTATTTCATAACCGACTACTATTATAGCACATTCGCTTATCGTGCGCCGATACATTGGTGGGTGTTTGTGGTGGCGCTGTTGGCTGTCCTCCTTGTGACAACCCTTGTCGTAACCCTCGCCACTTTCCGCACCGCCTCAGCCAACCCAGTCGAGGCACTGAGGGCGGAATGAGGGAGAGAAATTATACCTCAATATCAATCATTTTCTATATAAAAAGTGTGGAGAATGGTTGAGCCTTGTATAAAATTTGTAGAAATATTTGTAAATCTCATAAAATTATAGTAATTTTGTAGCGAAAATGTAAAGAAGTAAGTATTGTTTATGAATATTATTGAATTTAAGTTTGCCAATTTCAAATCATATAAAGATGAAGTTGTAGTCGATTTTACTGCGTTGGAAAGTGATTATTTAGCGATGAATACATTCCAATATCATGCAGAAAATACAAAAGGTTCTTTATTAAAGACGATAGCTATTTTAGGTCCTAATGCTTCTGGTAAGAGTAATGTAATATGGGCATTACGTGCTTTTTGTTACTTTATAGGTGAGTCTAGAAAATTTGCTGTCAATTACAAGATGATACACGAGCCATTCTTGTTAAATGTAGAACAAGTCAGTATCCCAACAAAGTTCTCAATGAAATTTGTTCAAGATGATATTGTTTATTTATATGAATATTCTTATGATTCAACCCACTTTTTATCGGAACAACTTATAAAGTACATTTCTACGGAGAAACATTATACAATATTCACTCGTTCAGATGTTGGCATAGTTTCTTCTGATGATGAAAGTTTTCGTATTTTTTTAGAAAAACACAAACATGCGACAGTACTTCCTAATCATCTAGTATTGTCTGAGGTGGCCATTTGGGAACCTAATATTTTGCAGAATATTTATGCAGAATTGAGTGCAATTCATACGGAGGTAAATTATGGTGTAATAAATTTAAAAGGGAATGCATCTGTGATTGCGGAGTTAATATTGAATGATAATTCTTCAGTTGTCACAAGACAATTGGAAAAATTGCTAACAATATCTGATATTGGTATTAATTCTATGAATATCATTCGCCATGGAGATCAAGATTTTGTTTTGCCAAACACTTTGTCTGATGATGCAAAAAAAGAAATAATTGAACGCAATAGATGGGAATTTAGGTTCGGGCATAAAAATAGAGGTGACGAAATTGTAGAGTTTCAGTTGGATGCGGAATCAGTGGGGACTCAACATTTATTCACATTAGGGTCTATTATATTAAATACTTTAAAAGAAGGGGGGGTGTTGGCAATTGATGAAATGAATTTAGCAATACATCCTCAACTATTTAAGATGTTGATACAGCTTTTTCATGAACCTAAAAGTAATCCAAGAAATGCACAACTTATATTTACTACACATGATACCACGATAGTGAGCGATAATATGATGCGTGCAGATCAAATATGGTTTACAGAAAAAAATAAATATGGAGAATCGGATTTATATTCAGCGCAAGATTTTGAAGATATGAATATTTGTGTTCCATTTGAAAAATGGTATAGAGCAGGTCGCTTTGGTGCGGTTCCAAATATAAGTAATTTATTGAATTTATTTGACAATGTACATGAGGAAGAGTAGAGGTAATTTACGAAATAAAAATATCGTTGTTGTTTGTGAAGGCACAACAACAGAACATTTGTATTTTGAAGATTTAAAAAGGTATTTGCTCCAGAAATCAATAATTCAAGAATATGAATTAAAAATTATTCCGGATATTCAAGAATCAATTAATAAAAGGTCAGTAAGGGTTAAGCGGCATTTGATGGGAAATAAAAATGAGTGGCGTTATTATGAACAAACTGAAAAATGCGAAGCTGATTATGATAACTACAAAGCACAGCCTGTTCGTTATTTAAGAGAAGCTCAATTATTTTGTGACGAAGGAACTTATTTTGAAGGCTGGGCAGTTTATGATAAAGATGGACATCCTGCATTACAACGAGCAGAAGATATGTTGAAAAAAGATAGCCGTTTGCATGCTGCTTTCTCAGCATATAGTTTTGAAGAGTGGATTTTAATGCATTTCGAATACACCACTAAAGCCTTTATACATTCAGAATGTGTAGATGAAAACGGAAAAGAATGTAGATGTGGGGTAAAAAAACAAACTGGTCATGATTGCGAAGGTAAAGAGTGTATCGGAGGATATTTAAGAGTAAGAGGCTACATTCCAGACTTTTCTAAGAAAACAAAGGAAATTTTTTCAAGTTATACACTAACTAGTAATGGAGATATTTGTCCAAAAGCTTTTGTAAATGCAGCTAGATTGCGAGAGTATACTAGTGGAAATCGTATTTGTCGTGGTGCTTATACAGATGTTGATTTGCTAGTTCTTAGGTTATTAAAATTAGACAACACATATAAATGGGTGAAATTTAATGAACCAATTGTTATTGGTTCATCAACGTTACTTTTTCAGGAAGACGATAATTGTATTGTTGTTAAAAATATTTCTGACCAAAGTTTCTTATGTACTTCAGAATCGTTATATTTTTGTAATGAGTATGGTGAATATTTGCGACCAGTATTTTCAAGTAAAGTGTTATTGGGAAATAGAGATGATTGCAAATTTAGAAAAGAAGATTATGAGTATATATGTCTAAAATACAATGATTCGTATTTTTTTATTGCAATAAGTGCTGAATAGATTTTTATGTAGGATTATTTATACTTGCATGAAATGTAGAGTTGATATTATTCGTATTTACAACGATCGTTTACATTATTGTGTGGTCGTTGTTTTTTTAATATTAAAAACAAGTCTCCTCATGAAATCCAAAATCCTATGAATATATTAATTATTGGTGCTACTTCTGGCATTGGAAAAGAATTGCTGAATCAATATATCGTACAAGGACATTCTGTAATAGCATGTGGCAGAAGAGAGAATGTATTGAGTGAACTATCAAAAT
>JAZOUT010000072.1:0-1751 GCA_045658305.1 Candidatus Aphodosoma sp.
CTCACGCAGCAATGTCTTGTGCAGTGTTCGGATAAAGTTCTGCGTCAAGGGAGCATCTTTTACTTTTGCTTCCTCGGTCATCATTCGGAGTCCCACATTACTCGCTGCCATCTCCTGCACATCGCGCACATCTGCTTCGCCAATCACTTTGCCGAAGAGCAACAATATTTCTGTCTGACCATAGGTCAATGTGTTGCCCTCAATGTGGTTGCTGTTGTAGTTGAAATCTACGGTGAAACGGCGGCTTAATCGCTCTCTATCCTTTTCTGATAGTGGTTGCAACTCCTGCCATGCAGCCAACGCCTTCTTGACATTTAGGTATTTCATACGCTCCATATATTATCTCGTTGTGCAAATATACAAAAAGTTTTCAATATGGTTGTAATACTACAACCTTTTTTAGTGCTTTTGCAAAACTAAAACCAAGATAACGAATCGATGAATGGTTTTATCATCGTTTATTACTGTTTATCATATAGTTGGACCATATTTCAGCCACAACACTGTAAGGTGATCATTGTCAATAACTTTAACATTCTGCATCGGCAAATAGAAAATGATTATCACTATCTATTTGCCCTATGCTCTATTTAAGTCTCAACCGAAATTTGAAGTTACAACTACTTTGTCGGACAAATTGCTGTAATTCAAACTTTTCATGTGTAAAAATAAGGGACGCCCCGCTTGGGTCTACCCTCTACAGGAAGTGTACAGTGAATTTTCTCATAATACGCAATCTATCAGTGCGATGCAATAATTGAAAGCGAAACGATTTTGCATGCAAAACTATTTAGACCTTTTCTAAACAGAAGTTCAGGTATAATTTGAGGACAAATACATCCCTAAAAGGGTTCAGGGATAAACAATATAAACTAAATTAATATAGTTTATCCCCCAAATAAGGGCTTAAGAGACCGACCAAAAATCACTTTTTAGTCGGCCTTTTTTTTGTGCCGTTGTCCAACCTTTTCGGGCAGGGATTCCTATGCTGTTAATGGGGCACCCGAAAGAAATGAAAAATTTTTTCACTTGTTCCAAACCTTCCCGGACAAGAGTCCCCTATACTTTCAATGAAGCGACTACAATCGCACAAGTAAACACTAATGTTAAACAATAAAAATACAATACTATGGAAGTCATTACCATTGATTCAAAAGCGTTTCAGCAGCTGCTGGAGAAAGTAAATGCTATCAACGACTATGTTCGTGAGGCACGATTAGAGCAAACAAGCAACATCGACGAGGAGTGGGTCGATAGCCAGACCGTATGTCAATACTTGCGCATCTGCGAGAAGACACTCCAACGCCTTCGTGCTGCTGGTAAGATTGCGTACAGCGGTGTCGGCAACAAATATTACTATCAACTTGCAGAAATTAAGCGTTGCCTAAAAGAGCACCTAATCAAAAGCAGCGAGGAGATGCTCGACGACCTAATTCAGCACGGCGTCTACTCTCCTCGAAAGAGAAGAGCGTAAGCCCCAAGCCCGCCTGACCATTTGCGTTGGGCGGGCTATTTTATCACCAAATCGCTGCAATTTTTACTCATAATTCCCCAAATCTCGATTTTTTAATGCGATTTGGGGAATTATAACGATTTTTTGTATTATATTTGCAGTGGCTAAAAGTAAAAGTTATGATAATCGGCAGAAAAGAAGAACAGCAGATATTGCGTTCGGCAGTTCAATCGGAGAACTCTGAGTTTGTTGCGGTGTATGGCCGTAGGCGTGTGGGTAAGACATATCTTATTCGCGA
>JAZOUT010000073.1:0-9131 GCA_045658305.1 Candidatus Aphodosoma sp.
TTATGGGGGACTTATTGTATTTTGGTGGTGGGTGTTTTTGTATTTTTTTGTGTGTTTTGGGGAATAAAAAAGCATAGACTTGATTTAGTCTATGCTTTTGGGTTTTATGTTGATATTTATTAGATATCGAGGATTGTACACCAGTTGAATTTATCTTCAGCTTCACCGTGTTGGATTGCGCGGAGACGGTTGTAGAGTTCAGTTGATTTAGGACCTGGATTGCCATCACCGAATTTGTATGTTACGTCGTTTTCGATGTCTACGATTTTAGATACTGGTGAGATAACTGCTGCTGTACCGCAAGCACCACATTCTTCGAAGTTAGCGAGTTCGTCGAAAGCAACTGGACGACGTTCTACTTTCATGCCCATATCTTCAGCCAAAGCGATTAAGCTGCGGTTTGTGATAGAAGGAAGGATTGAGTTAGAAAGTGGTGTGATGTAAGTGTTGTCTTTGATTGCGAAGAAGTTAGCTGCACCACATTCGTCGATATAACGTTTTTCTTTTGGGTCGAGATAGAATACGTTTGAGTAGCCCATGTCGTGACTTTCTACAGTAGCAGTCATAGATGCAGCGTAGTTACCACCGACTTTGATGTTACCTGTTCCGAGAGGAGCAGCGCGGTCGTATTTACGGCTGAGCATGAATGGAGTAGATTTGAAACCGCCTTTGAAGTAAGGGCCTACTGGAGTAACGAATACTACGAATTCGTAGTCGTCAGCTGGTTTTACGCCAACGAGTGGAGTTGTTGCGAATAATACTGGACGGATGTAGAGAGAAGCTCCTGTGCCGTAAGGTGGGATGAAATCGGCATTGAGTTCAACTACTTTTTTAACTGCTTCTATGAATTTTTCGAGTGGGAGTTCTGGCATTTGGATACCGCGGCAAGAGTCTTGCATACGGCGACCGCCATCTTCGATACGGAAGATACGTACTTTACCGTCTTTGCCACGGAAAGCTTTCATACCTTCGAAGCATTCTTGTGCGTAGTGAAGAACTGCAGAAGAGATGTGAAGTGTGATTTCTGGAGTGTCGCATACGCGGAGTTCGCCCCATGCTTTGTTTGTGTAAGTGCAACGAACGTTGTAAGGAGTAGGAACATAACCAAATCCGAGGCTGCCCCAATCAATGTTTTGTGCCATGATTTCAGTTTTTAATGATTAGTTATTAGTTGTTAGTGTTTTTAAGTATATTCGTGACTCGTTGCCCATGTTAAACAATAAATCTATGATGCTTAAGTTGGGCGTGAAACCGAATTTTGAATTGAAAATCTGATAGTATGGATTATTCAATTCATTGTACAAAGTTACATTAAATTTTTTAGGATTTATCACTTCTCGCAAATCTTTTGCAATAAAATTTGATGTTTCGATGTAACTATTTGATATTGTGAATTCTATTTTAGGAAAATTGAGTAGTTCAAGTGTTTTTTGTTGGATTTCGAGGTTGAAATCGAGTAGAAAACTCCAGTTTTTTTCATAAAAAGGGGCGTAATCGTCGCAAAAATATTCGAAAAAAGGTGTAGAATTGTAGGCAGATTGGATAGAGCGCCAATGGAGTTGTTGCCAATTGTCGTGAGATGAGATGCGAATATCTTTGATTGGTGTTTTTTCTTTTGGTTTTATGATGGGGATTGTTAGGTCTTGTGGACCGTTGGTTGATAGGATAGTGCAACGATTTGTGTATGTTTGTTTGATGTAATGGGTGTGTATGTCGATTGTACATCCGCCTTGGATTAGGTGTGTGTAGTAGAGGATGTTGCCGAGATATGTTAAAGGAAGTAGATAATTCATAATTTATGAATTGTATATTAATTAAATTTCCATTTTATGAAGTATTTAATCATGTTGGTTATGTGTATCCATAGTAGTTGAGGTGAGTGGTATGAGCCTTGTGCGTGATTGTGCGTGATTTCGACGGCGGGATACATCACTGTGCGGTAGTGTTGGTGAATGCGACGGGTGAGGTCGATGTCTTCGGGATACATGAAAAAGCGGGGGTCAAATAGTCCGACTTTGCGTAGTGTGTCGCAGCGTAGGAACATGAAACAACCTGATAGATATGGAACGTCGAGTAGTTGGGATTTATAGTTTGGTTGTTGGTAGAATGAGTGGTTTTCGAATTGAGTGGTGCGTTTTTTTGTCCATGATTTTGGTAGGAAACGGCGTGCAAAGAGGTCGAATGGGGTAGGTAGTTGTTTTGCAAGATATTGGATGTTGCCATTTGGATAGCGTACGAGGGGCATTGTGTGTCCAATGTCGGGATTGTTGTCCATGAAGTTTATGAGGTTGGTTATTACATCAGGAGTAAATTCGATATCGGAGTTTAGGACGAGGTGGTATTTTGCGTTGGTTTTTAGAGATTTTTGGAGTGCGATATTATGGGCACGGCCATAACCGAGGTTTTGGTTGTTGAATATGTAGGTGGCAGGGAGAAACATGAATGCTTCGGTTATGATTTCGGAGTTGTCGATGAGCCAGATTTCGTCTATTTCAGGACATGAACGTAGTAACCGAACTATTTTGTGTACTTCGGGTGCTGGTGTGTGGTATAAGACGATTGAGGCGTTTATCATATTTTGTGATTTTTTTTTGCAAGATTTTTTTTGGTATACACAATGAGAGTGTGTATTTGCGAGGGTTGCTTGAGGGTTGCTTGCAGTATGCTGTATCCTATATTTAGATTAGGGTAATTTTGTGGTATGGATACACAATGAGAGTGTGTGTTTTGGGTGTAGGTGTTTTGTTGGGTTTTGGTATAATAAATTATATTAAATGGAGAGGTGTTCTTTGGCTTTGTCGAGGGCTGCGCGGACGATTTTGTCCATGTCGTAATAGGTGTATTCGGCAAGGCGACCTCCGAAAATGAAGTTGTTTTTTTGTGATGCTAATGCGCGGTATTTGAGGTATAGTGCATTGTTGTGAGTGTCGTTGATTGGGTAGTATGCTTCTTCTTTGCGATTCCAAGCGATAGGGTATTCGCGGGTGATAATTGTTTGAGGTTGAGTGCCATATTCGAAATGTTTGTGTTCGATTATTCGTGTAAATGGCACGTCTTTTTCGGTGTAATTTATGACGGCGTTACCTTGGTAGTTTTCGGTGTCGAGTAGTTGATGTTCGAATTTTAGGCTGCGATATTCGAGTTCGCCATAGCAATAGTCGAAATATTCGTCGAGCATGCCGGTATATACTACGGTTTGAGCAAGAGAGTCTAGTTCGGTGTGTTGTTTGTTATAATCAATATTGAGTTGGATTTCACATCCTTTTAATAGTTTGAATATGAGTTTGTTGTAGCCTCCTTGTGGGATGCCTTGATAGCGGTCGTTAAAGTAGTTGTTGTTGTAGGTGAATCGTAGAGGGAGGCGTTTAATGATGAAACTTGGAAGTTCGGTAGTTTTACGACCCCATTGTTTTTCGGTGTATCCTTTGATGAGTATTTCATAAATATCGCGCCCAACAAGTTTAAGTGCTTGTTCTTCAAGATTTCGTGGTTGTATTTTTGCGTATTCTGCGCGTTGTTCTTCTATTTTGATTTTGGCATCGTTTGGATCTGTTATACCCCATAATTGGCGGAATGTATTCATGTTAAAAGGTAGATTGTATAATTTACCTTTGTAGTTTGCAAGTGGTTCGTTGATGAATTTGTTGAATGAAACAATTGAATTGACAAAATTCCATACTTCTTCATCTGATGTGTGGAAGATGTGTGGACCATATTGATGCACGTTGATGCCTGCAATATTTTCGCAATAGAGGTTGCCTCCGATGTGAGGTCGGCGGTCAACGACAAGACATTTTTTGCCATTTTGTGTGGCTTGATAGGCAAAAACGGCACCATAAAGTCCGGCTCCAACGATTAGGTAGTCGTATTTTTTTTTCATTATTTGCGATATTTAAGAAATCCGTTAATAGCCCAATGAGCTAAATAATAGATGCTACGGATTAGGCTGAGTTTTTCTACTTTGTAATAAACAAGGAATTGTGGTTTTATAACTTTCTTTTTGTTGCGTGACACTGAATTGCCAAGTATTCGGTATGAGCCAATTATGTTTTGATTTCCCCATGCTTCGCCTGTTTGTTTGATTATTTCGAGCCAATATATGTAGTCGTCGCGGAGAGAGCGAAATTCTTCATGAAGATAGACTTTGCCATATTTTTTTGTGTCGTATAATCCAGTGAGGCAGGTGATGGAACAGGTTTTTAGTAAGTCAGTGTATGTTATATGTTTTGGAGGAATGAATGGTGTGAGACATTCATTGTTGTTGGCATCAATTCGTTTGTGCGCTCCATATACTAATTGAGCGTTATGCTCTTTCATTAATGCTAGTTGAGATTCAAGAAAATTAGGTTCCCAGAGGTCATCGGCATCAAGTAAGGCAATATAGCGGCCTTCTGCACGACGAATTCCATTATTACGAGCAGCTGCAGAGCCAGCATTAGGTTGATTAAATAATTTGATACGAGGATCGATATTACAATAGCCTTGAACGATATTTTCGCTATTGTCTTTTGAGCCATCGTTGATAATAATCATTTCCCAATTAGTGTAGGTTTGGGCTAAAACGCTATCTATGGTTTGGGCAACAAAGGCTTCGCCATTGTATAGAGGTGTGATTATAGAGACTAATGTTTCTTGCATAAATAGTGTTTTATATTTAATTTTGTTAGATAGTATATTATTGATAATCGGCTTTTAATTTTAATCCATAAAGGTCGTTTGCTACGGGTTAGAAAATTATTAGATATTGTGGTTAACGAGTCTTCATGTCGGCGGTATAGTATTAGAGGTGTATCTAAAAAGTATACTTTACCAATAGATTCTGCCACTAAACCAATCCATAGGTCATGACCAAAAATAGAAGTATTAGGGAAGGGTTGTATGGCTTGTAATATTTTATGATTGAATGCCATACAAGCACCACAATAAGTACATTTAATTATGTTTTTTAGTTTTCCACATCCTGACTTATAATATTGAAAAAAAGAAGTGTGTATAGGATTTAAGTTTTGGTCTGTGATAATTGCATTACTGCATACTAAATCGTATTTTTTCAATGTATTAAGCATTGTGGCGTATTTGACGGGAAGCCAAACGTCGTCTTGATCAGCTAAGAATATGTATTCTCCTTTGGCTTGTTTTATGGCATTTTCGAAATTGAATGTAAAATTATGAAACTTACCTTTAATTAGTTTAATTCTTGAATCATTTAATGATTTTATTATATCAAGGGTTTTATCTGTAGAGTTGTCGTCTGAGATAATTACTTCGTCATCTATATTAATTTGAGATAATATAGATGTAAGTTGTTCTTTAATGTATTTTTCTCCGTTATATGTGGCTATACAGATAGAATTCATTATAGTGATTTGATAAGAGTTTGATATTTATTAGCAACATCTTCCCATGACGATGGTATTTGATTTGCAATGTATATATTCATTTTATCGATTTCTTTGTCTATTAATTTGGTTTCACACTTTATAATTTCGGTTATCTTATAGTGAGCTTCTTCTTTATTAACGAAATTGAATGTAGATAATTGTGCTTGTGTGGTAAAATTACCTTTTGTTGTTACAATAATGCAATGATGTAGTAGAGATGCAAGGAAAGAGCCTCTTCGTTCTGTTAATCCATCTGGGTATGGTAGGTATGCTATTTTAGTTTGTGATAGTATGTCAGATACTTCTTGATTGCTCTTGTTTAGTAATAATGTTATGTTACTGTTTAATAGTGTTTCAAGTAGAGGTTTATGGTAAAAACTAAATTCATCTTGAGTTTGTCCCATGATGTAGGCTTTGAAATTGGGATTTGTTTTTTGTATGTTTTTTGCGGTTTCAATGTAATCTTCTAAGCCTTTTTCTGGGCGTATATACCCAAAATATCCCATATCATACGGGCGTTGTTCAAATGAAGGTTGTTCGTTTTTTGTTAAGATATTGCTATATATTTTTATAATAGATGAGTTGTTTTTTAATAGAGGATATTTTTTTATTGCATATTGTCGCTCGAATTCGGTGGTGAAAATAATATGATTCCCAAATTTTAAAAATATAGATGATGCTAATCTGCCTTTCCAACCAAGTTGAGAATATTCGTGTAGAGTTATGATGACTTTCTTTTTTAGTATTTTGGTTAGATATATAGTTAAAAGATGAGGTAAAAGGCTTTTGCCATAACCGACAGTGGGGTATTGAATATTAATGACCTCAGGGTTATATTTTTTTATTTCTTTTATTTTTTGAAAAAGTGTAGTTATATTCCAATTATCATCGGTGTAGAGTTTCCAATCTTTAGCTTGTGTTGTAGATAGTAGATTTTGACAGTAATCGCCTACACCACATTTTCGAGGTGGATATGTTCCTGTGATTATGAGCATTGTTTTAGTATCGTTTTCCAATAGTTAACTTTTTCGTTTTTTTGTAATATAGTAAATGCAGTAATTCGTATTACACAACTAATTTTGAGTATCGTATTTGCTATTGTTAGTTGAGTTTGGGTATTGTTTTTAAGGTAAAACTTTTTGCGCGATTCGAAAAATAGTTTAAGCTTTTGTGTCCGAGAGGATAAAGTTTGGCTTTCGAGATGTACTATTTTTGCTGATGGTAGGTTATATATTTTATATCCTAAATTTTTAAGTCTGTATTGTAAGTCAGTTTCTTCGAAATACATAAAGAAATCTTCGTCAAATCCATTTAATTTATTGAATAGTTCATTATGTATCATCAAGTCAGCTCCTGTTATGAAGGCCACTTCTTTAGGTGTTGTAGTAAAGTTGTGTTCGTGTGAGTTGCGATATTTTATTTTTAGTGGTATGTTGCAAAGAAATGCAGATATTTCATCTTTTATTGAAGGCATCAACATCCAATAAGATAAGGTTGGTTTGTTGTTTGCCGAGAACAAATTGGCTCCACATGTCAGGATATTGTGTTCTTTTGCAAAATCTAATAATTGGCTTATTGCGTTGTTTATTAGGTAAGTATCAGGGTTTAAAAAGAATAGATATTCTCCTGTAGCATATTTTGCGCCGAGATTATTGCCTTTGCCAAATCCAAGGTTAGTGTCAGATTCTATTAGTATGATGTTGTTTGTAGTGCAAAGTGTTTTTAATTTGTTTTTGTCTTCTTGTTGTGAGTTGTTGTCAACAACTATTATTTCGTATGATATGCCTTTAGTCAATTCAATTATACTTTTTATTGAATTGGCAATAAGGTTACTACTATTGTAATTTACGTATATAATAGATACGTCCATTTTATTCTTTTTGATATTCTGTATCCCAGAATAATTGAGCTTTCTTTAGATTTTTTGTTTTTATATTTTGTTCGTTATCATTTAGTAGTTGGAAGATAGTTGAAGTTTCGGCTATTCCACTTTTAAGATTAGCATTGCCGAAGTATAAATTTTTTAGGCTTACGGCGAATAGACAATATATAAAAACGACAGTTAATTGTTTTGTTAGTAGATGTTTTTTTGGAGAGTTGTAACATATTGTTATTGCGTATACTACGATAATGGGAATAAAATAAGAGCGAAGGCGATTAATGAAGAACCAATATTGGTAGAATAGTGCAATAACAATTAAACCGCAAATTGTGATTATATGCCATGTTTTTAGTTTTTGTGATTTGTAGAAATAGAAGTAAATACTATAACTAACTATCAAATATATTAAAAATACAACTTGAAATCGTTGTTCTATTATAAGGTGTTTTTGTATTGATTCTAAAACTTCTGCATTAAATGGGAGTAATTGGCTTGTTGTAAGTAGTAATGATTTTAGCGGAATTAAAATGAATGCGAATAGGAAAAGTATTGAGATAGCAAAGAAATTATTGTCTTGTTTGAAGTATGAGATAATTAGTCCGATAAGTGATATTCCATAGATGATGATTGCGGATTTGTGAGTTATTATAGAAAGAAATGCGAATATTAGAAGTGTTACATATTGTTTTTTTTCGATAGATAAGATACTTATAATGAAGAAGGATACGGCTAAACATTGGCGGAATTCGAAAAAAATAAGATTTGTTTGAAGGAAAATAATAGAAAATAGGGCGAATGTTTTAAATGCGGTTAGTTTGCGTAATAGTGAATGTAGAGTTGTGAAGTATATGATGGTTATGGATGCAGTCATTGCCCAAAAACTTAGCCTGAGCCAATGCTTGCATATTGAAATGTATATTAAAAATCCGATTTCGTAATCAGATGTGTTTGGTGTGAATAAAAGTTCTTTAAGTGGTTTTATGTTTTCGTACATAGGGACATAGATTGCTATGTCTGGGCCGAAATAATACTTGATTGCAACTAAAAAAGCTGTTATTAGTATTGAAAGTTGGTATAGTTGGTTGTTTAAGTTTTTTGCATTAGGGTATAACAATTCGATGAACGATAGTCCACAGAGTATTGATATAGTAACGCAAATAATGTTAAACATAATAGGATTGTTTTTGTAGTAAAAAAGCCCGAAAAGTGCTTTCGGGCTTTTATGTTTTGCTTAAAGCAATTATTCGTATTGCTACGATAATTATTCAGCAACAGGTGCTTCTGTTGCTTCAGCAGCAGCTTCTTCAGCAGCAGCTTTAGCTTCAGCTTCTTGAGCAGCGAGTGCTTCAGCTTTTTTCTTAGCGATTTCTTCAGCTTTAGCTTTGTTAGATGCTTTTTCAGCTTCGAGACGAGCTTTCATTGTAGCAGCTTTAGCGTCAGCTTCTTTTTTAACGATAGCTTCAACAGCTTTAGTTTTGTTAGCTTTCCAAGCTTCGAAACGTTTCTCAGCTTCAGCTTCGTTGAATGCGCCTTTTTGTACACCACCGAGGAGGTGTTTTTTCAAAAGCACACCTTCGCCTGAAAGGATGTTGCGAACTGTGTCAGTTGATTGTGCACCGCACATTACCCAATAGAGAGCGCGTTCGAAGTTAAGATCGATAGCTGCTGGGTTAGTGTTTGGGTTGTAAGAACCGATACGTTCTACAAAACGTCCATCACGTGGAGCACGTGAATCAGCGATAACAATGTGGTAGTAGGCATACCCTTTACGACCATTGCGTTGCAATCTAATTTTAGTTGCCATTCTTTTTCTTTGATTTTTAATTTGTTAATACCTAAAATGCTTTTTCTCGAAAAGCGGTGCAAAG
>JAZOUT010000074.1:0-2997 GCA_045658305.1 Candidatus Aphodosoma sp.
CCTTACTAATAAAACGAATCTACAAAGTTTTACCTTTGATTGGCTTAATGCACGTAATACATTTGACAAGTCCCACAAATTGAATTTGTTAGATTTGGATATGCAATATTACTACGATAGTACTGAACAAATATATAAAGATAAAATCGTTCATTCAAATGGTAAAACATACGATATTTCATTGTATGATGCTTCAAGCGGATTGCAATCAATAACGCCTTTAGTACTAATGTTGCATTATTACAATAATCAGTATTTCAATGATTTTGAAAAGTTTATTTCGTATGAAAAGCAACAAGAATTGCAGCAACTAGCAGACAAAATAGAAAGTATATTCCCTTTACCTACTCACAACGAGCATTTAGACTCTACTACTTATAAATCTTATAGCCAAATAATTGAACAAGTTGGCAATGATTTATTACATGTGGAGATTAAAAATAAAAGAAAAAAAATGTACAAACAATTAACGACTCCATATACAACTGATTTTATCATAGAAGAGCCAGAACAAAACTTATTTCCAGAATCACAAGAAGCGTTATTGTATTGGACTTTAGAAGAAATTAAACGGGGTAATGATGGTAATTATCTATTCATTACTACGCATAGTCCATATATCTTATTTGCTCTTAACAATTGCTTAATGGGTGGACTTGTGAAAGATAAAGTTTCTAATCAAGATTTCTCTTCTGAAAAGGGCTGGATTGATGTAAAAGATGTTTCCATTTACGAAATCCATGACGGAAAACTCCAATCGATTCAAGATAACGATGGGTTGTTGAATAATAATTATTTGAATCAAGCGAATAAAAAAATAGCAAATGAGTATATGCAAATGTTAGTTCACTATGATTAATAGATCCAACATATTGTCCGCTCAGCCTAAGACAACTTTTTGCAAATATTCAACAGAGGAGATTTACATCGCTGACTTAACAAGGCGTTCGCAAGGAACAGCAAATCCACGCTCTGTTGTAGTGTCTCGATCACAGCCTATTTTTTATGGTCAGTCTGTAGATTCTGTACTGCTACACAACTCAACCCATTTAGATGTAGAGTTTGGACTCTTTGATGATTATGAGTATGAAGACTTTGCATCGCATGATAATATAGAGCATTGTGAAGGTTGTTTTTATATCGCTGATAATGTAAATTGGGTAACATTCTTTGAAATAAAAGATTGCGATGAAAAGAATATCTTAAATTATAAGACAAAAGCAATCACACAGATTGCGAATGTCGTTAAAGATTTTAAAAATAGAGCATTATTATCAGTTGAAACTATTTTAGGTATCGTTTCATTCCCTCGCAAGCATACAGCCTTTAATGATACTATTTTTGGAGATATTATAGATTACACTAAGTTGAAGAAACAAACAGGAATAACTTATTTTGCTACCAACGAGATATTTGTTGTAAATGCAGATATAGTAACTCCTATGATCAATTAGTTTTAGATTACAACAACTAATAAAACAATATCATTTCAGCCTATGAACAACCAGCACCGTAAAGGCGGTGCATAACATATTTATATAGCGTTATAAGCCAAACTTGAGTTTTGAAAACTGGACACTTTCAAACTTATTGAATATCAAGCACAAGCCTATAAACGCTCACGCTATCGGCGTGGGCTTTTGGTGCAAATTTGATATTCAAGGTAGTCCAGAACCTCAAAACTCAAATGAAGCGAACGAAAGTTCACGCTTTTTATGTGAATATATGAGATCTAATTAATATAAAATAAATCAAATAATTAACTATCGGAGTATGCCGAAAATCCGTAAAAGAGTAGGCCGAATATTAAAATTTAATTATTATGATGTCCTTCACCGAGTCTATTTCAACATGTCTATTAGAGAAGATCATGACAACAAATGGTCGTGCAACACGTTCTGAGTATTGGTGGTATGTTTTATTTACCAATTTAGTACAACCACTAATTTTAGTAGGTTTTTCCTACTCTATTAGTGCAATAACTTCCATTGATAATGGCATCTTTCAATCATTATTGGCTGTAGTGATGGTTGTATTATCGCTTTGTCAGATTCTCTTATTATTATCATCTGTTTGCGTTGCAATACGACGTTTGCATGATATCGGGTTAAATGGATGGTGGTTAGCACTTGTTCTTATTCCTATTGTAAGTTTAATCTTAGTGGTATTATTTATTAAGGAATCGGAGAAGAATGACAATAAATACGGAGAATATCCTATTTTATAAGTTGTTTTACATGTGCAATCAAAATTCATATGAAATCCACAACCAAAATGAGAATAATTGCAATCATTATCTGTGCGATTGTGTATGCAATTTATATCGCCATAGGAGCAGAAGATTACATGGTGTAGGATCATTGGTTATAGCTATTTTAGTGGGTATAATGCGTACGATATGGAAAGCAGCAAGAGATTGGGGATAAAAAATACATCCTTCGGCACAATCTTCAGCAAGCGAAAACTTAAAAAAAAATACACCCATACGGAAGTGCTTAGGACATAGCAACTTCCACGTGTTGTATATACCATTTTATACTCCGGAATCTCAAAATGTATGCACGTACAACTCCAAAACACTGAGTATTCAGCACCCCCCCCCTATAATATATGGAGAAGTTCCTCGAGCGCCCGAGGGAGTTGATTCGGGCGCAATGTTGTAGAATTGATGTTGTTATTGTTGTTTATATTGTCGTCTGACTACAAACCAGCGGCAGAAGTAGCGGCAAACTCAAAAAAACATTTTAAGCAGTAGCAATCGTACTATGTATGCCCTAAAACACAAATCAGCGGCAAGTTTATCCACAATTGCCGCTACTTTTTGCAGCATATTATTAGGTACTATTGTAATAAAATACAACAAACTCTTGCATAATTCATGATTTTTCACTACCTTTGCAGCCAAATTACAATACTATACAACCCTATACAATACTATACAATACAACAATATGAAAGCTTTAGTTAAACGCTATGCCGAGCCTGGGCTCTGGATGG
>JAZOUT010000075.1:0-1612 GCA_045658305.1 Candidatus Aphodosoma sp.
TGTCTTGTGCTGAAAAAAGTTGACACAAAAGTCAACAAAAATGAATAAAGAAACCAAAAGAAAACGGAGAGAAAATTTCAAGTACGATGAGAAAATAGACATCGTGAAAAAGCACTATTTTGAGGGTGCAAGTTTAAAAGAATTGGCACGAATTTATAATACAGAATCCTCTGTTATAACGAGAATTCTTAGTAACTTTGCAAAAGATAACAGTATAAATTCACTAGTAATGGGTAGGAATACAACAATCAGTAAATCAGATGAATTAAAAGTTTTACGCAAAGAAGTTTTAGAACTAAAGAAACGCCTCTACAACGAAACGATGCGTGCTGATTTCAACGAAACAATGATCGAAGTTGCAGAAGAAATGTTTGGGATTGAAATAAGAAAAAAAGCCGCCACCGGACAGTCAAAAGGCTGCATGAAGGAGAATCGAAATACTCGATAAAACCCCTTTGTGCATTGGCCGGTGTAACACGACAGGCCTTTTATAAATATGATGAGAATGCTTTATTTCAACGTCTTGCATTGGAACAATTTGTTGTGCAATTTGTACTTGGAGTAAGATCGAAAGATCCGAAAATAGGTATGGATAAACTTTGGAGAATGTATCAGCAACGTTTTGTAGAAGAGTATCGAGTTGGACGAGATGTCTTTCGTTCTATCATGCATGAACAAGGACTTCACTTAATAAAACGCTCACGAGCAATACGTACGACGAACTCACGCCACAACTTGCCAACTTATCCGAATCTTATCAAGAATGTAATACCTATGCGACCTAACCATATATGGGTCAGTGATATTACCTATATAGAAGTAGAAGATTCTTCCGCACCCAATGGGTATAGATTTGTATTTCTGACTATAGTCATGGATGCTTATAGTAAGTGCATTCTAGGGTGGTGTGTAGCTCCAACACTTGAAGCCGCTTACAGTATCAAAGCCTTAGAAATGGCCATAAAAACACTTCCTAAAGATTTTGATGATACACTTATTCATCACTCTGACCGAGGAACACAGTATGCAAGTGCAGCTTACATAAAGGTTCAAACGGATAATCATATTATTCCAAGTATGACAGAGAACGGTAATCCAAAAGATAACGCTATAGCTGAACGAATTAACAATACAGTAAAAAATGAACTATTGCATGAAATGACATTCACCAGCCTCTCACAAGTAAATACGGCAATACGTAAAGCAGTGAAATTTTACAATGTAGAACGACCTCACAGCAGTTTGGATTGGCTCACACCAAATCAAGCTCACAAAATGTCTGGAGAACTCAAGAAACATTGGAAATCCTATAGAGAGGATGCTATCAAAAAAATGAAAAATATTCCTATATGACGAAAAAAATGTATCTTTGTACGGACAATTCCAAGCAAAGAAGATAGTAATAAAACTGTCAATAAATTTGATTTCAAATCATTGGAGGTGCACCTCCAATGATTTGAAATCAAATTTAAAGCTCTGATTCTTTATCAGAGTAAACCAAAAATAGTCGTAATAGTGAATGATGTAAACTATAAATAGTCGATAATTATTAACTAGTCAACTTAAATCAGTCTCAAGATACAGATGTGACAACCTAAATCAGCAAAACACA
>JAZOUT010000076.1:0-16055 GCA_045658305.1 Candidatus Aphodosoma sp.
CGCATCATCATCGACGACTCCGACTTTGCTCTTTCTGGCAACATCACCAACCTCAAAAACTTCTCAAAAGGTCGCGGTCTCCTTCGTGGCAACCTCCGTTTCGAATCCGAAAAAACCGACATCGACCAACTCATGAACCTCGTCAACGGTCTTGGTGCCGACACCGAAACCACCGACGAAATCATCATCACCGACGATAACACCGACTTTGCCCTTGCCGACAACCAGTCCAACAAGTCCGATTCTCCAACAAGTCTGACTCAAACCGAAGAACCTAATCCTTTCATGGTTCCTAAGAAGGTAAACATCACCCTCGACACTCATATCAAAAAAGCCATTTTCGGCAATACCAACATCGAAAATCTTGGAGGTCGCCTCACTATAAAGGATGGCGAAGCTATTCTCGAACAAATGGGTTTCACTACCGATGCTGCCGAAATGCAACTCACTGGCATCTACCGCTCTGAGCGTCGCAACCACCTATTCGCTGGTCTCGATTTCCACCTTTTGAATATCGACATCGCCAAACTCATCGACCTCGTGCCTGCTGTCGACACTATTGTCCCTATGCTCAGCTCATTCGCCGGACGCGCTCAATTCCACATCGCTGCCGAAACCTATCTCCGTGCCGACTACTCACCTAAGATGTCAACCCTCCGTGCCGCTGCTGCCCTCGAAGGCAAAGACCTCGTACTCCTCGATAGCGAAACATTCTCTACTATTGCCAAGTATATGATGTTCAACAAAAAAACCGAGAACATCGTCGACTCTATCTCTGTCGAAATGACCGTCTTCCGCAACGAAGTCGACCTCTACCCATTCCTCATCTCTATGGACAAATGGCAAGCCGTACTCTCTGGACGTCACAACCTCGACAACTCATTCAACTACCACATCTCGCTCACCGACTGCCCTCTCCCTGCACGACTCGGACTCGACATCAAAGGCACATTCGACGACCTCAAATTTGCCCTCGTACCATGCAAATACAAAGCACTCTACAAACCTGAAAAACAAGGCACAGCCGAAAAACAAACACTCGCTCTCAAAAAACTAATCTCCGACTCCCTCAAAGACAACGTAAAATAAAACTCACAACATAAACAAACAAAAGGTGTGTGCCAAATTCAAGACACACACCTTTTTTCATATCCCCCAAACATAGTAGAGACGTAGCCCGCTACGTCTCATGTCTCATCAACTACAAATCTAAAAGCAATAACACAGCATGCTACATCCAATCAATCACAAAACCCAAAATCTATATAGCGAAGCGTCTAGTCCTACCAGATCTACTAGCCCAATCAGCAGCAAGGCGGACTATTCCCGGATAAGCATAGCGTTCCAGAATATCCAGATTATCCGCTCCTAATCTTCACTCCTCATTCCTCATTCCCTACTCCCTAACTACAACATACTATAAATATACTATAACCCTACCTACACCCAAACCACCCCCTACCCCTACGAATACCCCTTAAATACTAAAAAATGTTAAAAATGGGGGGGGTAATTATTGAATCAAAAATTTTCACTACCTTTGCATCACCAATCAGAAAAAAATAACATTCTAATCTTTTATAACTATGAAGCGAATATTATATTTAATTTGTTGCTTATTAATAAGCTTACAGATGTTTGCGCAAAGCGAAATATCTGAGTTATTTCCTACCTTAGCTGGATTAGAAAGAACAATTTTTATTTCTTATTGGGAGGATTGCTGTGGTAAAAGTCAATCTATACATATAGTTCCGCCAACAGAAATGGATACTATTAATGGTATACCTTATCTATATTGGGATGGTTTTTTCTTACGTGAAGAAAATAATCAAGTGTTGATTTATAGTTTTGCGTATGATAAAGATTTTGTTTTGTATGATTGGTCATTAGAAATAGGAGATACTTTACCTTTACTTGCATTAGACCCATATTCTTTCCCTGACATAGAATATCCTGTTGTTGTAGATTACAAATTTGAATACATTGAAGATGAAAATGACAATTTGATTTTACAAAAAGTACCAATGGGAAACATAACGGTAAGAGAAGTTTCTGCTATAACCTTATTAGACGGAAAAGAATATAAAAAATGGTCATTCAATTCTAATGTTGAATATATTGAAGGTATAGGTTGTTTGAATGGTTTGACCTTCTTGGCTGATTGCTATTTAGATTTAATTCAACCAGAAGATATTCCTATATGCTATCAAGGAGAACACTTAGTATGCGCAAGTAGAAATGGACAACTTCTCTATCAAATGAGTGAATCGGAAATGGAGAATTTAGGAGCTAAATGTAAATGCTTAAATGAAGGCGTACCAAATAATATTGAAATAATAACTACCCCTACGATAGAGATTCAAAAAATGATTCATCACGGTCAACTCTACATTATCCACGAAGGAAAAACTTACAACATAATGGGAATAGAAATTAAAAATTTAAACTTCGAATAAACAAAAATAACAATAATAATCTAATAAATTTCCAAAAATCAACAGACACTCAATAACAGAGTGTCTTTTTTTTATAATGCACTATACCAATCGTAGAGACGTAGCCTGCTACGTCTTACCACATAATAAGTATTACCATATAATAAAAAAAAGAGACGTAGTCTTTACTACGCCTCTAAAATATAAAAGAAATATACAATTATACATTCTTACCACAACAGTTTTTATATTTTTTACCCGAACCGCAAGGACAAGGTTCATTACGACCTACTGTCTTCTCCGCATGAACAGGTTGTGTAACCTGACGTTCACGAGTATCACGTTGTCCTGCGCGTTGGATATCAGTCATATCTTGTTTGTTTGCACTATAACGACTATAATCTTGACGACGCTCTGTTTCTGCTTTACGAACTTGTTCTGGCTCACGAACTGGAATTTGCGCACGCATCAATATAGATGTGATTTTGCGATTCATCTCGTTAAGCATAGCTCCAAACAAATTGCTTGACTCAAGTTTGTAAATCAACAATGGGTCTTTTTGTTCATAAGTTGCATTTTGAACTGAATGTTTCAATTCATCGAGTTCACGAAGATTTTCTTTCCAGCCTTCGTCGATAGCATGAAGAAGAATCGCTTTCTCAAATGCCTTAACTACCTCTTTCGACTCTGTTTCGTATGCCTCTTTCAATACTACTGGCACATTGTACATGCGTTTACCGTCAGTAATAGGAATCAAGATTTTCTCGTATTGTGCACCTTGTGTTTCATATACTTGTTTGATTACAGGGTTTGCTACTTCAGCCATTTTGTCCATTTTACGAACAAATACTTCGTATGCAGCCTCAGCAACTCTATCTATAATCTTTTCTGCTTTCATTGAACGGAATTCATCTTCAGTCACTGGAGTATCCATTGCAAATACAGCAAGCATATCAGTTTTGAAACCATCATAATCAAGCACTTGGTGATTGTTAGTAACAATCATTGCGGCTGTATCATAGAGTGTATTAACAATATCAACACCGATACGTTCGCCCATAAGAGCATGACGACGACGAGCATAAATCACTGTACGTTGTTTGTTCATTACGTCATCATATTCCAACAAACGTTTACGGATACCAAAGTTATTCTCTTCTACTTTCTTTTGGGCACGTTCGATAGATTTAGAAATCATTGAGTGTTCAATCATTTCTCCCTCTTGGAATCCCATGCTATCCATCACTTTAGATATACGCTCTGAACCAAAGAGACGCATCAAATCGTCCTCAAGCGAAACGAAGAATACAGAAGAACCTGGGTCACCTTGACGACCTGAACGACCACGCAACTGACGGTCAACACGACGGCTCTCGTGACGTTCTGTACCAATAATAGCCAAACCACCAGCTTCTTTTACTTCTGGCGTAAGCTTGATGTCGGTACCACGACCTGCCATATTTGTTGCAATTGTTACAGTACCTACACGACCTGCTTCGGCTACAATATCTGCCTCTTTTTGGTGCAACTTAGCATTCAATACATTGTGCGAAATCTTACGTATTGTAAGCATACGACTCAACAGTTCAGAAATCTCAACCGATGTAGTACCCACAAGTACAGGACGACCTGCTGCTACTAATTCAACAATCTCTTCAATAACAGCGTTATATTTTTCACGTTTAGTTTTATAAACGCGGTCTTCCATATCTTTACGTGCAATCGGACGATTTGTTGGAATTACCACAACATCGAGTTTGTAGATATCCCAAAACTCACCAGCTTCTGTCTCCGCTGTACCTGTCATACCTGACAATTTATGATACATACGGAAATAATTTTGAAGCGTAATTGTTGCAAATGTTTGTGTAGCAGCCTCAACTTTCACACGCTCTTTAGCCTCAATCGCTTGGTGAAGACCATCGCTATAACGACGACCATCCATAATACGACCTGTTTGCTCGTCAACAATCATTACTTTGTTGTCCATCACAACATATTGGTCGTCTTTAACAAAGAGAGTATATGCTTTAAGCAATTGGTTTACTGTATGTACGCGCTCAGACTTGATTGAATAATCTTGTAGTGCAGCATCTTTTTTCTCTTGACGTTCTTCGTCCGACAATGATGATTTTTCGATTTCTGCAATTTCAGCACCAACATCAGGTAACACAAAGAAATTAGGGTCTTCAGTCGAGCGAGTCATTGTATCGATACCCTTATCTGTCAATTCGATAGAGTTATGTTTCTCGTCAATTACGAAAAGAAGAGGGTCAGTTGCTATATGCATGTGTTTGCTATTCTCTTGCATATAGAACTCTTCTGTTTTAATAAGGATTTGTTTGATACCTGGCTCTGACAAGAATTTAATCAACGCCTTATTTTTAGGCATTGCTTTATACGAACGGAACAATGCTAATGCACCTTCTTCATTAATTTTCTTATCTTCATTACCTATTTTTGCACGTGCTTCGGCAAGAAGTTGTGTCGCCATAGCCGATTGTTGTTTTACCAACACCTCTACACGTGGACAATACTCTTCGAACATTTGATCTTCGCCTTTTGGTACTGGACCAGAAATAATCAATGGAGTACGGGCATCGTCAATCAACACCGAGTCAACCTCATCGACAATTGCATAATTGTGTTTACGTTGCACAAGGTCAATAGGAGCCGAAGCCATATTGTCACGAAGATAATCGAAACCAAATTCGTTATTTGTACCGAATGTAATATCTGCATTATATGCACGACGACGTTCTTCTGAATTTGGACGATGCTTGTCGATACAATCAACACTCATACCATGGAACATATAGAGTGGTCCCATCCATTCCGAGTCACGTTTTGAAAGATAGTCATTGACAGTAACGACATGCACACCATTACCAGTCAATGCATTAAGAAATACTGGCAAAGTAGCCACAAGAGTTTTCCCCTCACCAGTTGCCATTTCGGCAATTTTACCTTTATGAAGTACAACACCACCAAACAATTGCACATCATAATGAATCATATTCCATTTGTGCATATTACCTCCAGCTTCCCATTCATTGTGATAAATGGCTTTATCGCCTTCAATCTCTACAAAGTCGTGCTTAATTGCGAGTTGACGGTCAAAATTTGTAGCTGTAACTTCGATAGTATCGTTTTGAGTGAAACGACGTGCTGTATCTTTAACAATAGCAAATACTTCTGGCAACACTTTATCAAGCTCTACCTCAAGTGTATCAAGTATTTTCTTATCAAGTTCATCTATCTCTTTATATAACTTTTCGCGTTTATCAAGTTCTGTACGCTCTACCTCTGCACGAATCTCTTCGATACGTTTACGCTCAATTTTCACTGCATCTTGCAAATGCGCACGAATAGCTGCAGTACGCGCACGCAATTCGTCATGCGAAAGTTTTTCAATTGTTGGATAGATCTCTTTTATCTTATTTACAACAGGCGATACCTCTTTTAAATCGCGTTGTGCTTTGTTACCAAATATTTTGGCTAAAAAATCATTAAAACCCATATATTAAAAAAGTTTAGAGTTTTGTGTTTAGAGTTTAGAATTTAATTCTCAATTCCTCACTCCTCATTCCACATTCCTCATTATTTTATTATTTTACTATTTTTGTGTTGTATTTTGTTCCGTCTGTTAATGTTATTGTTACCACATAAATGCCACTTGGCATATTCGCAATAGATGTGGTAGGACTACCACGAAGGGTTGCCACAGCTTGACCATTAACATTATAAATAACACCTGATTCGTATTCACCTACTACTTCAAGCACATCTTGATTTACGAATGCGAAGATTGAACTATTTTCTACATCTTCAACCGCCACTTCATGAAGACGGACTTGAACTTTTTCGGCATTATATACATTGAAATCAGTATAACGTTCTTTCACATTTGGTTTTGTTGAGTAATTATGAACAAAAGCCACTACATTGAGATTATCAACATTCCAATTAGATTGCACTTTTACTTTATACTCTTTCTCAAAACCATCATTCAATGCCACTTGATCACCCCAAACATCGGTTGCAATATGGCGATTTACATTATGTTGATAGTAAGGACCTTTTTGCGCGCTATTCCAACCAGCTTGACGGTCTGAAGCAAGATTATCTTCTGTAACATAAACTGTCAATCGAGGTTCTCCTCCAAGTTCAGTAATTGACTTGCCCGATGTGTTAATTGTCAACAAAGAATCCGCTTCATTAAAATCAACACTCAAATCTATCCATGCGTATGCTGGTTTTTCCAATTGAACATTCAACATATTCCAAACATCAGCACCAACTACATCAAAGACAATACAACTATCTCCGCCCTGATATGGATTTTTATGCCCATCTGCTTTAGAGAACAATGTACGATCGATCATACCTGCTGGTGCAAATGTTGTAACTATAGCTGCAGAATAAAAATTCAAATAATTTTCATCTTCCGATATAGTCCATTGGTCTGTATAAAAACCGACATGGTGACCCACTTCAATTATCTCTTCATGACGTCCATCAATCGACGACTCTATAATTTCATGTCCTTGTGGACAATTAGTACAATTTTCAGTTGAGAATATTTCAAGCAACACTTTACGCTTAACAATACGCTCAATCACATTCACTTTAACTGCGTGCACATTATTTTCTGGAGTCAAATCATTATTTCCATTCAATTTAGTAATAGTAAATTTAACATCATACATGCCAAGTTCCTCAAAAACAACACCATCAAACACAATGCTATTTGATGCAAGATAAGGTATTTCAACATCTATCGTTTTTACCTCTTTTTTATCATTACCAAAATCACACTCTATTTCAATAGTTCGTATAGTATCAGCAGCAACATTTTCCACAAAAAAACTAAAATCTACTGGCTTATTCATCTCTACGTCAATAGATTCAACATCTGAACTTAACACTATATCATAAGCAGGCAAATTATCACCAACAATTGTACCATAAACTGCAACACCTTTAGTCGATGACCAATCTGCACTTACCCCTTTCTTGATAAAAGATTTAATGGTTGAACTATTAGCTACTGCATAAGTTGCTACCGAAGAACTCGAAAAATAGTATCCCAAATAAATCGAATCCCTGGTCAAAGTCAACGCTGAGTCTAAAGCAATAGTATTCCAACCCTCTTTAACCCCAGCAACATCAATATCTTTCTCATAAATCGCTGCCGAATCAAGCTTATGAGTAACAAATAATTTCAAATATTTAGGTGCAGTAGAACCGATATGATACACCGAAAGATGTGTCAATTCTGCACCTACCTTATCTTGTAACTCTTCTGTCGAAACAAAAACTGCAGCACCAACTGTATCATTTTTCACAGTACCAGTTTGACGAAATTTATCTTCAAACTTAAGGTTACCAACATACATCTGGCGTGCTTGAACTCCAGATATAATCAAAAGCGCAGATAACGTAAAAATTGCTTTAATTAATTTCATAAAAAAAGTTTTTCAAAGGAACAAAATACTCCAATATATTGGGTCACAAAGATACAAAAAAAAGTTGAAAGTTGAAAGTTGAAAATTTAAAGTTATTCTCTATCTTTCAAAACAAACAACATCAAACTTAATACAGTGATTATCAACACAACAACAAACACAACATAACTATTCTCTCTTGTTAAAGCGGTAGCAACAGAGAAAATTGCAGTGCCAATAAGCACAAAAATAAATGTCAAAAGATTCAAATATGCTAACATTGAACCTAATTTATGTCCAATATTGGCACTCTGTATAATCGCCAAACATGGCACTTGAAACATACCGCCACTAAAAGCAATCAAAAAGATCAACACACCCAACAACCAACTTTGCGGTTTAAATATCAACACAATTGCCAACAAAAGCGCCACTCCAACTAAACCTCCAATTATAAAATTGCGTTTATTCCTATTCTCTATCAATTTTCCTGTAACACTACATCCAACCGCAATGCCCACTGCCGCCATTGCCAATATAATGCTTGATGCCGTATTACTCATCTCAAGTGTACGCGTACAATGCAACACCACATTCATCTGCAACAATCCTCCTAACAACCACAACAACGAAGCTCCATAAATAGCCACATTCAAACCATCGTATTGCGATGCAAATTTATATGACTGAATCAAAAATTTAATTGGATTTCGCATTACTCTATCCGTATTATATTGACTATCACACTCCAACTCCTTTATACCTAAAATCACTGACAATCTCCATCCTATCAATGCCAATACCACCATCACCGACGAAACCAACCACCATTCATAATGGTCTGATAAATAAGCCGCTAATACCGTTCCTATCAATATTCCCAAGAAAGCCATCATCTCGAACATACCACTACCAAAAGCTACTCCTCGCTCACCATCCACATCGCGTATAAGTCCATATTTTGCAGGGGAATAGAGGCAACTCTGCATTCCCATCAACAACACCGCCAATAGCACAACCCACACAGATTCAACAAAGAATCCAACGACCGCTAATATAACTATCGGCAATTCCAACATCTTCATCAATCTCACTATTCTCTGTTTTTCAAAACGTTCAGCTATTTCGCCTGAATATGGCGAAAGTAGCAAGTATGGCAACACCAATGCTGCACTCACTGCCGCTATCAACTGACTCTGAGTCATCCACTCTGGCATAACCCACCCCACCGATACAAAAATAATGCAGTGCTTCATGAAATTATCATTAAGCACCCCAACAAAATTCAGTAAAAATAATTTAAACCAACGCATAAAAAAAAAGACAAAAGAACATAAGAACATACTTTTGTCCTTTTGTTCTTCTGTCTTATAAAAAATTATTTCATCAAAGAAATACTTCGTTTTACGAAATCTGCCAAATCTTTGCCTTTCAACATATTATTAGCCAAAAGAGCAAGATCGATCAACTGTTTCACTTTGTCATGACCTGCTGCAAAACGAGCAAATACCGCAGTGCGTTTTTCGCCTAATTCTGCAATTTGTTTATCGAGATTATTAATCTCTTCTTTCTCTGCCACAGGTACTTCCTCATCTTTTTTACCTTCGTGCGATTTTTTCAACTCTGCTTTGCGTGCATCGAGCGACTTCAATTCTTCTACAATCGGTCTGATTTCTCCTGCACACTCTACCTCTTCGGCATCCAACACCGCCTTCATCAATGGGTGAGTTGTATTTAGCACAAGCGAATATGAATCAGGCATTTCACCATAGAACGCCATCATCGGGTTGCCTCCCGTGCGCGACATATCTTTCATACGACGCATAAATTCGTTTTGTGTGATGATGATAGGTGCTGCATCCTCACCAAGAGCATCGAGAGTAACGATAAATTCCGATTTTTCGATTTTTGGCAATTGTGCTTGGAACACCGATGTCAACGCCTGACATTGTTCGTCGTTGAGTTCCACTTGTGGAGCATCCGATTTTTGAATCAATTTACCCACTACATCGCTATCTACACGCACGAAACGTACTTTTTCGTTCTTTTGTTCCCATTGACCTACCCAGTGCGAATCCAACTGACCATCCATCAACAACACATCATATCCCTTAGCCTGAGCCGCTTCAATATACGAGTGTTGTTCATCGGCATCGTTTGCATAAAGACAAATCAAGTTGCCATCTTTATCAGTTTGTTCGCTTGTAATCAAGTTTTTATATTCTTCGAATGTAAAGAATTTACCATCTACATTTTTGAACAAAGCAAAATCTTTTGCTTTTTCATAGAATTTCTCGTCGGTCAACATACCGAACACGATGAATATCTTCAACGCATCCCATTTTTCTTCGAATTGTGCGCGGTCGTTTTTGAATATCTCATTCAAGCGGTCTGCCACTTTTTTAGTGATGTGATTAGAGATTTTCTTCACATTACCATCTGCTTGAAGGTACGAACGACTAACGTTCAATGGAATATCTGGCGAATCTAACACACCATGCAACAATGTCAAATATTCTGGCACGATACCCTCAACAGAATCAGTTACAAACACTTGATTGCAATACAATTGGATTTTGTTACGTTCAAGGCTCACTCCCTCTTTGATGCGAGGGAAATACAAAATACCAGTCAAATTGAATGGATAGTCTACATTCAAGTGGATATGGAACAATGGGTCTTCGCCGTATGGATACAATTCGCGATAGAATTTATCGTAATCCTCTTCTGCCAAATCGGCAGGTTTACGAGTCCATGCTGGTATAGGGTTATTGATAATATTAGGCTCACCTGTAGCCACTTCTTTACCCTCTTTCCACTCTTTTTTCTCGCCAAAAGCAATATTCACTGGCAAGAATTTGCAATATTTGTTCAACAAAGTGCTGATGCGACCCTCTTCCAAGAACTCTTTATTCTCGTCATCGATGTGAAGCACAATATCGGTACCACGTTCTGCTTTGTTGCAATCTTCTAGTGTAAATTCAGGCGAACCATCGCACGCCCAATGTTGTGCAGGCTCATCTTTATACGATTTAGTAAAGATTTCCACTTGTTTAGCCACCATAAATGCCGAGTAGAAACCAAGTCCGAAGTGACCAATTATTGCGTTTGCATCATCTTTATATTTATCGAGGAATTCAGTTGCTCCCGAGAATGCTATCTGATTGATATACTTTTCAATCTCCTCAGCAGTCATACCAACGCCACGGTCCGAAATCGTAAGTGTACCCTTTTCAGCATCAATCTTCACCTCAACATTCAACTCGCCCATTTCGCCTTTGAATTCACCCACCGACGCCAGTGTTTTCAACTTTTGTGTAGCATCTACCGCATTCGACACCAACTCACGCAAAAAAATCTCGTGGTCACTATACAAAAATTTTTTAATCACGGGGAAAATATTATCCGTAGTTACCCCAATAGTTCCTTTTGCCATAATATATTATCTTTTTAAATTATTATTCTTACATCTCCATACATTGTCCCCCTGCCTTAGGGGGACGAGGGCGAAGCCCGGAGGGGGTCTTCATTCCTCACTCCTCATTCCTCATTTTCAAATATAGTGCCACACCAAAACCTCTGCCATAATGTCACAACACCCTCCCAAATAGCAACCCTACAGTAACCCTCTTCATAGGATAACCATACCCTCAGGTTCTTCGTCAACTTAGTTGAAATTTTACTAAAGCAAAGTCCCGAAGGGACGAAATAACACAGGCAGGGGTGTAAACCCCTGATAAAAGATCCCCATAAGTAAAAAAGCGCCGTAGGTGCGACAGAAATTATATTTATTTTAACGTCAGTTTAATATATAATATTCCCGAAGAGAACATTACATGTAAATTTTGTGTAATATTTTTCAACTAAACTGACGAAGAACCCTAACCTCTCCTTACCTACAACATACTATAAATATACTATAAATATAGGATAAATATACCATAAATATACTATAAACATAGGATAACCATACCTTCAAGCAACCTACTCCGACGAAAACCGCCACAAACCATCACACTTTTTATTTATACATTTCAACAAACACTCCGTAGGGACGCACGGCTCGTGCGTCCTCTCAACATCAAAATAAAAATAAAATCCCAAGCCTCTAAAATTACTAAAGCGACTAATATTACTAAATCATCTATAAAATCTAGAGCGACTAGTATTACTATAGCCACTACAAATTCCACCCCATCAACCACCAAGCCCCCTCCCCAGAATAGCGAAGCGTTCCAGATACTCCAGAATATCCAGCAAACAAAAAAAATCGGCAAAGCCACCAACGACTTTGCCGATTTTATATCACATTCAACATGTTTTTGCCTTTCCTATAAGTAAAAAAAATAAATTCTACTTGCAAACTGGACGCACTGTCAAGCCATAATAGAGCAAGTTGCCGTACCAACCCACGTTACCCGAACTGAAGCCCACGTTGTAGGCGATACCTGGGCTGTCGGCATTGAGCGAACTCGACCAGTAGGCACCGTATAACCCCGCATCGTAGAACCTGCCTCCATCCATATTACCTACAGCAGGCAAAAAGATTGAGTTACCATTAGGACCTGTTACTTTATATCCATTAACTCCATTTTGAGATATCCAAGTCCATGCGCAATTATTTAACAATTCGTCTTGCTCTTCTTTTGTTGGCATACGCCATTTACCACCCCAATTCACAATAGCAGCATCGTCCTCTGGGTCAAGTTCGGTTTTATTGTCTGTAAAGCCATCTTTGCCATAACTGCTATTATTGCAATATTTTGTTAATTGGTCAGATGCAGTTCCATATTTATATGTACTCCAATTATATGTCGTTTTTGGTTCTACCTCACCCCATGCAAAATAATCGCCATAACCTTCTGGACTCTCTGCCCCCACATTACATGTTGCCCATTTTAACTCCGATGGCAATCCAAGATCAACGTATTCATGACCATTATGCGCACCTGAAGCTCTACCCATTCCATTTTGTTCACACTGAACAAACAACAAACTAATTGCTACTAAAGCAACTAAATTGAAAAATTTTTTCATAACTATTATTTTAGAATATATAATCGATACTGCAAAGATAATAAAAATTTCCTTATCAAACAAAAAAAGAGACGCAAAATCTTGCGTCTCCTTCTATTTCGTATTTCTACAAATATATTATGCGATGAAAGCAGCGTAAGCTTCAGCGTCCATAAGGTCGTTGAGTTCAGCAGCATCTTTAACAGCGATTTTGATCATCCAACCTTCGCCGTATGGGTCGTTGTTAACGAGTTCAGGAGCATCTTCAAGAGCAGCGTTTACTTCGAGGATTTCACCTGTTACAGGCATGCAAAGGTCAGAAACAGTTTTAACAGCTTCGATAGAACCGAATACTTCGTTTGCGCCGATAGTTTCGCCTTCTTTTTCGTTTTCTACGAATACGATTTCACCAAGTTCTGATTGTGCGAAATCAGTGATGCCAACGAAAGCAACTTCGCCTTCTACGCGAATCCATTCGTGGTCTTTTGTGTACTTAAGATTGTTTGGTAAGTTCATAATATTAATTTAGTATTAAGTTTGTTTTTGAGAGTGCAAAGATAGTTATTTTAATTCATTGCACAAAATTTTTTACTACTTTTTTTATTGTTTCACGAAAATGGGCTTCGCCTCAGCACAATTCAAATCTATTTGAATTCCGCTTTCAGCTTGCGCCATTATTGCGTCACCCTTAAATAATCTCCCGAAAGTGTTACTGTATAACGTTTTAAAGGGTATTGCGACTCGCCTTTAATACAATTGCCTAACCCAAATCCAATATCATACTGCGAGCCACACTCTGGACACGTAGCAAATATCATATCTACCTCAACACGTATATCTCGCTTATGCTCATGCGGGCAACTCAAATCAAACGCATAGTACATACCATCCACACCACAACAAATCAACAATCCTCCATAGCCTATATACTGCCCATATTTATTTGGCTCAGTAATTACAACCGAATTTCCCGGAGTCATCAATTGTGGTGCATCTCGCAAAATATTCAACGTATAACTCACAGGAGCATTAGGTATTGGACTTATTTGATTAATATTTGTATCACAAGACGAAAATACAAATAACAAAATACAAATAACAAGGTATAGATACTTTTTCATTATAGGCATGGTATCAATTTATAAAGGCCTATACCATTTGAGCCCTTCAAGAGAATAAGTTTAGAGTTAAGAATTGACAATTGAGAATTAAATGTTTCATTTAATGAATCAACTATTTCAAATTTATCAACACCTAACTCTTCACACACTTTCTTAAATTCGTTTCCCACTAAAATCACTTTCTCTATCTTTGAATTTATCAAACGACGTACTATAGTCTGATGTTCAAGGATTGATTGCTCTCCTAATTCAAGCATATCACCAAGAATTGCCACTTTATTCTCCCCTTCCATCAATTCGAAATTGTCAATCGCCGCCATCATGCTTGTCGGATTAGCATTATAAGCATCAACTATGAGTGTATTACGTTCTGTTTTTGTCAACTGCGAACGATTATTTGCTGGAATATAATCGCTTATTGCGCTACAAATATCATCCTCCGATACTCCAAAATGCAATCCTACAGTAATTGCAGCCAACATATTATCAAGATTATAAGCCCCTACGAAGTGAGTTGAAATATGTCTATTATTCCATTCAAATTCAACATATGGAGCACAACGCAACAATCGACCATTAACATTCGCACTCATTTCTGCACTTGAACTATATGTAGTATATTTCACACCACACAATACATTCATCAACAACGGATTAGCAGCATTTACAAACACATAACCGCCACGCTCGGCAAGGTTGTCATACAACTCTTTTTTAGTATTTATCACACCTTCAAGCGATCCAAAACCTTCAAGATGCGCCTTCCCTACATTCGTAATCAACCCACATGTTGGCAATGCTATATTTGCCAAAGTCTTAATCTCTCCTGGGTGGTTTGCCCCCATCTCGATAACCGCCATTTCACAATCGGGTTTGATACTCAACAATGTCAACGGCACTCCAATATGATTGTTAAAGTTACCCTGAGTATAATGTACTCTATATTTCTTACTCAACACCGTAGCTACCAACTCTTTTGTAGTTGTTTTGCCATTCGTACCGGTAACACCTACAAATGGGATATCCAATTGCTCACGATGATAACGAGCCAAAGCCTGCAAAGTTTCAAGTACATTATCAACCAATATTACTTTTGGATGAACAACTGATTTATCATCAACCACTGCATACGCACACCCCTTCTCTATTGCTGCAATAGCAAATTTATTTCCATCAAAAGTTTCACCTTTCAATGCAAAAAATATTGATCCTTCTGGACAATTACGGCTATCCGTTGTTACAATCGGATGCGCCTTATATATTTCATATAACTCTTTTATTTCCATAATATTATTTTGCTGTCATTGTAACTATTGGCACTATCATCTCTTCCATCGAAATACCTCCATGTTGGAATGTGTCTTTATAATAACTAACGTAATAGTTATAGTTGTTTGGATAAGCAAAAAAGTCGTTGCCTCCTGCAAATATAAATGTCGAACTCACATTTGGTGCTGGCAACTGAATCGATGCTGGATTTGTCACTTCATACACCTCTTTTTTGTTGTACGACAAAGTTTTGCCCACCTTATAGCGCAAATTTACGTTCGTATTTTTATCGCCTACTACTTTTATCGCTCTATCCACATGCACTGTACCATGATCAGTCGAAACTACTACTTTAAAACCCCTGCGTGCCAATTCTTTGAACAATGTAAATGTAGAAGAATGGCGGAACCACGACACTGCCAACGAACGATATGCCGCCTCGGTATTTGCCAATTCGCGAATCATTTTACTATCAGTGCGCGCATGCGACAACATATCCACAAAGTTGATAACGCACACATTCAGTGGATTTTTCTCCAATTTGTGCAATTGCTCAATCAATTTATCGCCTGCTTCGGAATTATTTAATTTGTGATATGAGAACGGAATAGGTCGACGATAACGCTCCAACATAGTGCGTATCAACTCCTCTTCGTTGAGATTCTTGCCCTCCTCGTCCTCTTCGTCAACCCACAACGCAGGGAACATTTTCTTTATTTGCAATGGCATCAATCCCGCGAATATCGCATTACGGGCATACTGCGTTG
>JAZOUT010000077.1:0-12054 GCA_045658305.1 Candidatus Aphodosoma sp.
GAAATCCCTGCTGTAGTTGTTCGCCCTCCATTCCGCAAATAATACTTTTCAAAAGTAATATCTAAAAAGACAGAAGAACATAATAACATAATTTTGTTTTTATGTTCTTTTGTCTTATTCTAACAATGTAAAAATTTAAAGTATGAGAATGTCATTCCTCATTCCTCATTCCTAATTTCTCATTCCTCATTCAATGCGTTTCTTCATCACCTTCACCTACAACGGCACACGCTACTGTGGTTGGCAACGTCAACCTAATGGCATTGCAGTACAGGAGGAGCTTGAAAAAGCCCTCACCACTATCCTACGCACCCCTATTGAAGTAACAGGAGCAGGACGTACCGATGCTGGAGTACATGCGCTCAATATGGTTGCTCACTTTGATGTTGTCGAGCCAATCAATGATTGTAATAAACTAATTAACAATCTCAACAGTCTATTACCTTACGATATTGCCGTTAAAAAAATTGAAAAAGTTACAGATGAAGCTCATGCGCGTTTTGATGCATTATCACGCAAATATGAATATCATATTATTACTCACAAAAATCCATTCCTAAAAGAACAAGCATGCCGCATACATTTCCCACTCAACATGGAATTAATGAATGAAGCGGCAAAAGTATTATTTGAATATGAGGATTTTACCTCGTTTAGTAAACTCCATACCGATGTAAAGACCAATAACTGCACCATTATGGAAGCATATTGGGAACAACGAGATGAAGAACTAGTATTCACCATCAAAGCCAACCGCTTTTTACGCAATATGGTGCGTGCTATAGTAGGCACACTAATGGAAGTAGGTCGTGAACGTATGACTATAGATGGGCTACGAAAAGTTATTGAAGATAAAAACCGTTGCAGCGCAGGTCACTCCGTTCCCGCGTGCGGCCTCTACTTCATCGAAGCTGAATATCCAGAAAATATATTAAATATATAAAAAACAAACGACCAATTCACGCGAATATGAATTGGTCGTTTGTTTTACTAATTATTCTCAGATTATTCCCCAGTAAGCTTTTTTACTTTATTTGCTAGTGAAGTTGGAGAAGTAACCATTATTTGTTTATGATTTTTTGCTAAATATATTTCAAATTCTTCTGTAATTGGTATATTAAGCAAAATGTTTATACTACCATCAATTTCTTCTTGCTCTAAACGTTGTGATTGGTGCAAAGGATTGTTTAATATACCTTCAGCTCGCTCATAATCAACCCACAAACGCACTGTAGTAGGTTCAACATTCTTGCCACCAAACAACTCTGGACGTTCCATTCCTGCACATTCTGCAATCTGACAATGCAAATCAAACAATTTACTACCAATTTTATTCATTTTTGCAAATGCGCAATAATCTTTCAGCGTATCCAACGCAATTTCTATGTTCTTCTTATCTAATTCGCTCAACACCTGATTAACAAGCGAATAGTTTTCATCTTTATAAATATAATATTTTTTATCTACCACCACAATCGGCGCATTATACCCTCTCTCGGCACTACGCATCAACTCAAGGTCGGCTTGCACCGAACGACGCGAATTTTTTTCGGTTGACGAACAAGCCTCAATCAAATCATCGAGACTCCATTGGCGACTACGGTCACGCAAACAACGGTCGATAATCAATAATCGTTTGATATTCATATTTTAGATATTTAGTAACGAGTAGCGAGACTATACATCGAGTGTATAGTAGCTTTTCAAATCATTTCAGTGTGCAAATTTATGAATAAAAAACAACATCCGCAAGAGTTTTGCGGATTATTTTCAATATTTGTGCGTAATTCTATAGCGCACAACTAAACTACCATAATTTGCAAGAACAAAAAATATTTACTATCTTTGCACAAATATAAACCATAATATATGAAAAAACTAAAATCCATACTTATTGCGGCATTCCTCATTATAGAAATTACTTGTATTAAAGCTCAAAACCTACAAGTTATGTACGACTTCGAACGTGGTTGCGTAACCTCTACTGTCGAAATGTTTCGCCCCGACACTGGCGGTAGTACCTATTTCTTTGTTGATATGGATTGTGCGCCAAAGATGGTGGGTGCCTATTGGGAAATCGCTCGCGAACTCTGTTTTTGGCAAAACAGCAAACTATCATGGCTATCAGCTCACGTAGAATACAACGGAGGCTTGAGCACCACTATGTCGTTCAACAACAGTTGGTTGTTTGGTGCTACCTACTCTGGTCACTCGAAGGATTTCACTAAGACTTGGTCGCTCTCGGCTCTATACAAAATCAACCCTGGCATAATTGGTTTTTCGGGCAAACCCGACATACACAGTTTCCAAATCACTGGCGTATGGGGCATCGACTTTGCCAAAGGTTGGTGCTCGTTCTATGGCTACTTCGACTTTTGCCGCGAACCTCGCCCATGGCAAGGCACTGAGTATATATTTATGACCGAACCACAATTTTGGGTGAACCTCAACAAGATAAAAGGTTGCGACAACTTCAACCTCAGCCTCGGTGGCGAAATAGAAATCTCGACCAACTTCATCGACAAAGGCTTCCACGCCCTCCCCGCCCTCGGCGCAAAATGGACGTTCTAATCTATCAGTTTTTTCTGTATAAACAAAGCTGTTTCGTATGTGTGCGAAATGGCTTTTTTTATGCCAATAGCTCTATCCCACAAAAACTCATAACCCACCATAAAATATACCTTAACCCCACTTAACCTATATTTTATGATAGGTTATGGTGAAATATAAACATTGGAGGTTGTTTTTTGCATTGGCTCGCCCACTCGTAAGGACACGGCATGCCGTGTCCGCAAAAAACTCACCCAAACCCTTGCCAATATAAAAAACATTTACTACCTTTGCAACGTAAATGAGCCCACGCTTGAGGGATGAACGATGGATTGTCGTTGAGGGTGGGATGTTTACAAGACATATTTATAATATATAAGGCGTCATATAACGCTTTGACTTGGCTTCACGAATCTGGTAAATTCATTAAAGCACCAAGACATAGCAGCATATTGATGACCTCGGGATATGTATATCCATGTGCATGCTACTTAAGCAAGTGGCGTGTGTTCATACATATCAGCGTGGGCTTCAGTATTGCTTGTTCGGTGCAAAGGCAATACCAGAGCCTGTGAAGCGGAACAGCAATAATGCGAGTCCCGCTTTTTTTATATCCTATTCTATAATCTATAAAAAGTTGCGCCCGACACGAATTTAGGGAATATACTATGAAAAAATTATTTATTTTAACTGCAGTTATTTTTGCGGTATTAAGTTTCCAATCTTGTGGCTCTTATTATGAGTACATACAATTATTATCAACTAAACCAGTACAAGAAAATGCACCTATTACTCAAACAAATGGAGGTGTTTTGTACGAAGATGAAGATTGTGCTATTTTTTATAAATTTTGGAATGAAGGAGGAAATCCTGGTTTTGAATTCTATAACAAAACAAATAAAATAATTTATATAGATTTAAGTAAAACATTCTTTATTAAAAATGGTGTTGCATATGATTATTTCAAACAACAAACAGTAACAAATACAAAAACATCTTCTACATCTACATCTGCAACACATAGTTATGGATTATCAGCAACACGCTCATACTCTGCATCAATATCGCAGTATTATGCAGGAAACTTTGGATACATGCCAATAACAACATTAAATCCTATTGCCTCAAATGCAACTGCATCAGCTACAAAATCTGCTACTGCTACTGCAATTAATTCAACAACACAAACATCTGCTATTGCATTTTCTTCAAGCGTATCAACAACCAATAATCCTATATTATCGATACCTCCTAAATCTTCAAAGGTCATTTGCAATTTCTCTATTACTGCACATGAAATTATTGATTGTAACTTAAAATATTATCCAGAACAATCTTCTACAATTGAATACACAATCGAAAATTCCCCTATTGTTTTTGCTAATTATATAACCTTTAAAGTAGGTGAAAATTCTCAATATACAAGTGTAGAAAATGAATTTTATGTAAACGAAATTTCGAACTATGCAAAACAAGAGGTAATTGATTATGTAAAAAGAGAAAAGGCTTGTGAAAACATACTAACACCTACACAAATTAAAAATCAAAAATATCAACCAGATATTTATGATTTATATATAACAGTAGGCAATGAATCTACATTCTATACTACATACAAAATATTCAGTAAATCAAAACTATATAAAAAGAAATTAGATTATTACTATTGGGACTACAATCAAAAAGGATATATTAATAAAACCCCTAATTCAACTAAATAATATTTTTAATTAAACAAATCGCCACACAATCTGACTTGATTGTGTGGCGATTTTTTATTCGCCCTCTTCGAGGACGGTGAGAGGGAGAGGTGTCATCTATCCGCAGGTAACCTCCCGATGGTCGGTTACGCAGCGGTTATGCATAATTGGACGTCTTTGACGTCCTTTACAAGTAGATTGGATAATGAGATAGTGGAGGTATCTAATAACACATTACCCCCCTACTAAAAAATCTCCCCTATCCATACCAAATATTCAAGTTTTCTTTGTATATTTGCAAGTTGAATTTATATTAACCCCTCTCCTCTGCGAGGACCTCCCCTAAGACAGGGGAGGAATATTGGGAAATGGTTAATTAACAAGTAAATAACAAATAAAATTATATATCGAAATTATGTTTAGAACTCACACATGTGGCGAACTTCGCCTCGCTAATCTTGGCGAGAATGTTACTCTCGCTGGTTGGGTGCAACGCACTCGTAAAATGGGTGGTATGACTTTTGTTGACCTCCGCGACCGTTATGGTCTTACTCAATTGGTATTTAACAATGAAGTGAATGCTGAACTTTGCGAACAGGCTAATCACCTTGGTCGTGAATATGTGCTACAAGTGCGTGGTACTGTGGCTGAGCGTTCGGCTAAAAATAATAAAGTGGCTACTGGCGACATCGAAATCATTGTAAATGAGATGACTGTGCTCAATGTGTCGGCTACTCCTCCGTTCACTATCGAGGACGAAACTGACGGTGGCGACGACATCCGTATGCAATATCGCTACCTCGACCTTCGTCGTAACTCGGTGCGCGCTAACCTCGAACTTCGTCACAAAATGGCGTTCGAAGTGCGTCGTTATCTCGATGCTGAGGGTTTCATCGAAGTGGAAACTCCTGTGCTCATCAAATCTACTCCTGAGGGTGCGCGCGACTTCGTGGTGCCTAGCCGCATGAATCAAGGTCAATTCTATGCTTTGCCTCAATCGCCTCAAACTTTCAAACAATTGTTGATGGTAAGTGGTTTCGACCGTTATTTCCAAATTGTGAAATGTTTCCGCGACGAGGACCTTCGCGCTGACCGCCAACCTGAGTTTACACAAATCGACTGCGAAATGAGTTTCGTTGAACAAGAGGATGTTATCCAAATGTTTGAAGGTATGAGCCGTCACCTTTTCCGCACTATCAAAGGCATCGAACTCGACGCATTCCCTCGCATGACTTGGCACGATGCTATGAAATATTATGGTTCTGACAAACCTGATACTCGTTTCGAAATGCGTTTCGTTGAGTTAATGGATGTGTTGAAAGGTCATGGTTTCTCGGTGTTCGATGCAGCTGAATATATCGGTGGTATCTGCGCTAAAGGTGCTGCTACTTACACTCGCAAACAACTTGATGCTCTCACCGACTTTGTGAAACGCCCTCAAATCGGCGCAAAAGGTATGGTGTATGCTCGCGTTGAGGCTGATGGCACTGTGAAATCGAGCGTTGATAAATTCTACACTCAAGAGGTGCTCCAACAACTCCGCGCTGCGATGAATGCAGAACCTGGCGACCTTATCCTTATCCTTTCGGGCGACAATGCTAACAAAACTCGCAAACAATTGTGCGAACTTCGTCTTGAAATGGGTAGCCAACTCGGTTTGCGCGACAAAAACAACTACTCTTGCCTCTGGGTTGTGGACTTCCCTCTCTTTGAGTGGAGCGAAGAGGACCAACGCTTCTATGCTATGCACCACCCTTTCACATCGCCTAAACCTGAGGATATTCCGTTGTTGGACTCAGATCCAGGTGCTGTGCGTGCTAATGCCTACGACATGGTTATCAATGGCGTTGAAGTTGGTGGTGGTTCAATCCGTATCTACGACAGCGAATTGCAACACAAAATGTTCGAATTGCTTGGCTTCACACCTGAAAAGGCTGAAGAACAATTTGGCTTCTTGATGAATGCGTTCAAATTCGGTGCACCTCCTCACGGTGGTTTGGCTTATGGTCTCGACCGTTTCGTGTCGTTGTTCGCAGGTCTCGACTCTATCCGCGACTGTATCGCATTCCCTAAAAACAATGCTGGTCGCGACGTGATGATCGATGCTCCATCGGCAATCGACGACGCACAACTCAAAGAACTTTGCCTTGACGTAATTCATAATGCATAATTCATAATGCATAATTAGCCATCCGGCATTTACTATATAATAAAATTATGAATTATGAGTCAAAAGTCTTTGAGACTACATACGAAGAAACTATGAATTAAATATTAACCTTTCATAATCCAAATTTATAATTATTGAAATATACATAATTATGAATTATGCATTATGAATTATGAATTATAAAAACTCATGGAAAGAAAAGTAAGAGTACGTTTTGCGCCATCTCCAACAGGTGCTTTGCACATCGGTGGCGTGCGCACATGTCTATATAACTATCTATTTGCAAAACAACATGGTGGCGATATGATTTTCCGTATCGAAGACACCGACTCAAACCGCTTCGTACCTGGTGCTGAAGAGTATATCATCGAGGCTCTCGAATGGCTCGGCATCAAATTCGACGAAGGTGTGTCATATGGTGGCAACTATGGCCCATACCGCCAAAGCGAACGTCGCGATATCTATCGCAAATATGTTGACCAATTGCTCGAATCGGGTCACGCATACATCGCATTTGATACTCCAGAAGAGTTGGAAGCAAAACGCAACGAGATTGCAAACTTCCAATACGATGCCTCTACTCGTATGCAAATGTCTAACTCTCTTTCGCTTAGCAAAGAGGAGGTGGATGCTCGCATCGCTCGTGGCGACCAATATGTTGTTCGTGCTAAAATCGAACCTAACGAAGAGATTATCGTTCACGACATCATCCGTGGCGATGTGCACGTAAACTCGTCTATCCTCGACGACAAAGTGCTCTATAAATCGGCAGACAATCTTCCTACATACCACTTGGCTAATATCGTGGACGACCACTTGATGGAGGTATCACACGTTATCCGTGGCGAAGAGTGGTTGCCTAGTGCCCCACTTCACGTGCTCCTCTACCGTTTCTTTGGTTGGGAAGACACTATGCCTCAATTTGCTCACCTTGCCCTCTTGCTCAAACCTGATGGCAATGGCAAACTCAGCAAACGCGATGGCGACCGCCTCGGTTTCCCTGTGTTCCCACTAGAGTGGCACGACCCTAAATCGGGCGACGTTTCTTCGGGTTACCGCGAAAGTGGTTATCTACCTGAGGCTGTTATCAACTTCCTCGCCCTCCTCGGTTGGAACCCTGGTAACGACCAAGAAATCATGTCGATGGACGAACTCATCGCGCTCTTCAAACTCGAACGTTGCTCTAAAGCTGGTGCTAAATTCGACTTCGAAAAAGGCCGTTGGTTCAACCACCAATACCTCCAAATGACTGACAATCGCACTCTTGCTGAGCTCTTTATGAAAGACATCGAGGCTGCTGGTGTAGAAACTACTATCGAAAAAGCTGAACAAGTGGTGGGTTATATGAAGAGTCGTGTGAACTTCGTGAAAGAGTTGTGGCCTCTCTGCTCATTCTTCTGGATTGCGCCAACATCGTACGACGAAAAAGCTGTGGCTAAACGTTGGAAAGCCGAAACTCCTGCTATGATGGCTGAGTTACGCGAACTTATGGCAGCTTGGGACAACTACGACAATGCCGAAACTACTGAAGAATACGTAAAACAATGGTGCGAAGCCAAAGGTTACGGACTCGGCAACGTAATGAACCCATTCCGCTTGATGCTCGTAGGCGAATTAAAAGGTCCACACATGTTCGAAGTAACAGCTGTACTCGGCAAAGAAGAAACCCTCCGCCGTATGGACGTAGCGCTTAGTATAATTAAGAATTAATAATGAAGAATTAATAATTAAATGGCTAAGGAAAACATTGTTATAGAGAAATCGTATGCTTTTGCATTACGCATTATTAAACTATACAAATATTTAGCTGATACACACAAAGAATACGTCATAAGCAAACAAGTATTAAGAAGTGGTACAGCTATAGGTGCTTTACTTAGTGAATTAGTCTATGCCCAATCAAAAGCTGATTTTATAAATAAAGCACATGTTGCATTAAAAGAAGCTAATGAAACAGCCTATTGGCTTTCACTATTAAAAGATAGTGAATATATAAGCATAGATAGTTATAATTCAATTTACACGGACTGCAATGAACTAATAAAACTATTAGTTTCAATAGTTAAAACTTCAAAAAACAATCAATAAGAATTTGTTTTGTTTAAATCCAAATGGCAATTCTTAATTCTTAATTTACAATATGGAATATATCAAGGTTACTTTTCGCACTGAGGATGTAGAGGAATGGGCTAACGACCTATTGGCTTCTATGTTGGGCGAGGTGGGCTTCGAGAGTTTCGAAGAGACTTCGCGTGGCATTATTGGCTACTGCCCTGCTCCTTCGTTCGACGAGGAGGCTATGAAGCAAATCGTGACTGAATTGCCTATCGCCGACGCATCGTCAATTGCCTATCGCATTGAGACTATTGCCGACCAAAACTGGAACGCTGTATGGGAACAAAATGGTTATGAGCCGATAGAGATTTCAAGCGAATGTATCGTTCACGCATCAAACAAAGAGATTTCGCATGAATATAAATACGATATTATAATCAATCCTGTGCAATCGTTTGGCTCGGGTTATCACGAAACCACACGTATGATTCTCAACTACTTGCTCGATATGGATATCGACGATAAAGCCGTTCTCGATATGGGTTGTGGCACAGGTGTATTGGGTATACTTGCTTGTTTGCGTGGAGCTGGTAGCCTTGTGGCTGTAGATATAGACGAATGGTCGTGGCGCAATGCCATCGAAAACATCGAGGCCAACGACATCGAAGGCGCAGAGGTCGTGCTTGGCGATGCATCGCAACTTGCCGATTTCCCTAACTGCTTCGACATCGTGCTTGCCAACATCAACCGCAATATCTTGCTCAACGATATGGAGGCATATGTAGCCACAATGACCGACAATGCTCAACTCATCATGAGTGGCTTCTATCTCGACGACCTTGAGATGATACGCCAAAAAGCCGAATCGCTCGGACTTCACTACCTCGACCACAAAACCGACAATGATTGGACTGCAGTAAGATTCCAAAAGTAAAAAACATAATATAATACAAAAAAACCTCAATATAATGAACCCCAAAAGTAGAACACAAAACTTTTGGGGTTCATTACACTATTTGATTACGTCTTTTTTTATTCTATATTTTTGTTGATAAAATCTATAATCTCATCCATTTTATTCACCATAATAAAGTGAGTCTCTTTATCATCCCAAAATATATCGGTCTGTGTACCATTTTTCTTTAATTTATGATAAGCATTTAGCAATGAGGTTGCAAAATAATCATCTCCTCCACCAATGAACAATACTTTGCTCGATATCGGATAGGTCTGATTGATATTCGTAGAAATAAATGTAATAGTTTTAAATTTATCTGCAAAACTCTTGTAAGCCACATTCGTAGCCGTTCCGCCATTAGACAATCCTATAATGTGTAATCGCTCTTCGTCGACTCTATAGCCAAGACCCTCTAAAAATGGTATTTGCTTCTTAAACAAATTGTTAACATCTTTTTTAGTAAATCTACCCGACCAATCTTTTGTGCCTACACATAGTACGATACAATCTTCCAAATCCTTCAACAATCCGGTATACAACTTCCAATTGCCCATATATCCATGCATGAAAAACACAACAGGATACTCTTTCCCCTCGTCATAATGCTTAGGTTCAATCACATAGACCGATTGTGTGTCGTCTATCCCATACATGTAAAATGCTTGCGAAGTAGTTCCTGATAGCATAAATAACCCACTTCGATTCAAACGACCAAACGGACGATAGAATTTATGGATATTACCTATCCTATCATCTTGTCTGAAATCCCCTAATAGATTATTTGACAATGGCAGTAGTTTAGGCGCAATTCTAGCACACCATATTCCTAAGTTGCAAAGTTCTTCTTCGGGAAACACCACATTAAACAAATAGTGTGTTAATGGAGGTAGTTGTGGACTACCCTTTTCGTCTTGGTATATCAATCGCACCCGGTCGTTTGTATTGTATCGATAACGAGGAAGTACACAGAATGTGGCGATGAGTAGAATGCTTATAATGGCTTTGTATGACCATGGTCTGTATTTCTTGATTTCTTCACGCCATACACATGCCAATAGCATCAGCATTATGATACGATAAAACCACGATGCAAAAAATAAGAACAGCAGAACTAGGAATATTGTTTTGATTATCTTTATTTTCATAACTAATTAATTACTCTTCAACATCCAAAACCCATTTGAATTGAGGTGCATATAACCATCCTATGTCTTGCATATAACGAATAAGACTTTCGTGGAATTTGAATGGACCAATTATTGTTGGCGATGGTAGCTTTGGAAAAGCATATTCTTTGATATAAGATATCACCCATTCTCCATCCTCTTTGTATAAGTACATACCATTGAGAGCTAATCCAATTCTACAATTTTTAATTGTATATGCAGACCATAATTTAAATTCGTTGTATTTAGGCGACCAAGCAATTCGCGCAGGATTGTTTTTGGTTGCATTAGGATATTTTTTCATCAACCCTTTGATTTTATCATGTCGAGCAAAATATCTACTATGCAAAACAACTGTATCTTTTGTTGGAACAGTACACAAAATTTGCTGTATTGTAGCTTCAGGCGACGCAAACCATCCCAAAGTGCAAATACATATGTTTATGGAGTACATACTGCATTTCTCGTATAGGTTTAGGTCTCCACCTTTTTTCACTCTAAGATAACACTCTTGTTGAACGTCACTTAACACCCAATATGCTACATTTGAGGCAAACAAAAGAATAACAACAAGTATTCCTATTAAAATTTTTTTACTAGTCTTCATATTTATGAACAGTTATATTTGAACTACAACTCCAATATAATCTCACTTTAATCATTCTAAAATCAATATTAGAAAATTCAGTTGTTACTTTGTCATAAATTCTACATTCAAAATCGGAATAAACATTAGGATAATTGATATGCCAATCCTGCAATGTATATACACCTTGCATCTCTTTTATTACTTCTGAGATAAGACTATCTATTTCATCAGCAACAATCACCGCATCATCATTTTCCATAGCTTCGATGTCAGCAAAATATTCTTTCATATTTGTAGAATATTTTATATGTATGCTAAAATCGTAATACTGAAGTTTTTCTACAATTCCAGAATAAACATGTTTATACTTTTTTGCGTAACAACAAGTACTCATTCCAATCAGAATACTTAAAACCAAAAATCTAATTACTTTTTTCATAGACAATCAAAATAAAACGTTAATATTATTACATTTTGTAATTTATTAACGTTCTATTTCTTCAAAATATTGCCTTTTTTTATCTTTTTTTAAAAAATTTTATAAACAATCAAGTGTAGTCACACAAATTATCATTTCACAAACTGCAACTCTTTTGAGTTAAATACATCCACTGGCGCAACAGCATATTGCTTCATCGTAATCCCTCTTTTTTTCATTGCTCGCTTAATCTTTGGAATGTGATGCGTACCAAGTATCAAGTAATCATCTATCGTCTTAGGCTTGCAAAGTTCTATTCCCAACTGATTAAGATAAACATCATATATTAATTCCGAACAATAAAATTTACCATTATCAAACTTAAAAGCCAAATCGTATGGCTTACCCAAATAACTATTATATTTGATTTTTATATCATCTATTTTAG
>JAZOUT010000078.1:0-29565 GCA_045658305.1 Candidatus Aphodosoma sp.
GAACCACGAAATCTTCGAAAAATATCACTCTGAAACAGAGATGATGCGCTATATCAAATCGCTCGACCGCAAAGATATTTCATTGACTCAATCTATGATTTCTCTCGGTTCTTGTACAATGAAATTGAATGCTGCTGCTGAGTTGTTGCCTCTCTCTTGGCAAGAATTTACTGGTATTCACCCATTTGCTCCTGAAGCTCAAGTACAAGGTTACAAAGAATTGATTGCTAACCTCGAAGGTTATCTCTCTACTATCACTGGTTTCGCTGGTTGTACATTGCAACCAAACTCTGGTGCTGCTGGCGAATACACTGGTTTGTTGACTATCCGTCGTTACCAACAAGCTCAAGGTCAAGGCCACCGCAACGTGGTATTGATCCCTGCTTCGGCTCACGGTACTAACCCTGCTTCGGCTGTTCAAGCTGGTTTCAACGTAATCGTTACTGCTTGCGACGAAAATGGTAACGTTGACGTAGAAGACATCCGCGTTAAAGCAGAACAACATAAAGACGACCTCGCTGCGTTGATGATTACTTACCCTTCAACTCACGGTATCTTCGAACCTGCTATCCGCGAAATCTGCGAAATCATCCACGCTAATGGTGGTCAAGTATATATGGACGGTGCTAACATGAACGGTCAAATCGGTTTGACTTCTCCAGGTTTCATCGGTGCTGACGTTTGTCACTTGAACCTCCACAAATCATTCGCATCTCCTCACGGTGGTGGTGGTCCTGGTGTTGGTCCTATCTGCGTTGCTGCTCACTTGGTAGAATATCTCCCATCGCACAACTTCATCAACCCTGAAAACCCTAACACTGCAGTCGCTGCTTCTCCATGGGGTTCAGCTGGTATCTTGCCTATTACTTATGGTTATATCCGTATGATGGGTGCCGATGGTTTGGCTGAAGCTACTAAAACAGCTATCCTCAGCGCTAACTATATGACTAAACGCCTCGAAAATGCTTATGGTATCGTTTACACAGGTGCTACAGGTCGCGTAGGTCACGAAATGATTCTCGACTGCCGTCATCTTAAATCATATGCAGGCGTTGACGAAAGCGACGTGGCTAAACGTATGATGGACTTCGGTTTCCACGCTCCTACATTGTCGTTCCCAGTTCACGGCACATTGATGGTTGAACCTACAGAATCTGAACCATTGGCTGAACTCGATCGTTTCATCGATATGATGCTCGTTATCCGCGAAGAAATCGAAGCAGTTCACACTGGCGAAGCTCCTGCTGAGGACAACGTACTCAAAAATGCTCCTCACCCTGACTATGTGATTGTTTCTGACGAATGGAATCACTCTTACGGTCGTGAGAAAGCAGCATTCCCACTTCCATGGGTAAAAGAAAACAAATTCTGGATTTCTGTTGCTCGTGTAGATAATGGTTGGGGTGACCGCAACCTCATCTGCGCTTGTCAAGACTGATTGATCGGATATTAAAATAAAAGACACGAGATGCAAGACTCCAAAAGTCTTATGTCTCGTGTCTTGTTTCTAAAATATAGAACAATAATGGCTAAGGTTAAGCATATAATTTTTTTGCAGTCGGCACATACTGCTACAGATGAGCGCGTCTTATTTCATCAGGCGCAGACATTGAGGCAGCATGGGTATGTTGTTGATATTTGTGGAATGGATAATTTTAATGAATTTATTCCGCAAACAGCTGATGTGTATATTATCGATACCCCTCGCGCATTGTGGAAAATACGCCATACCGATGCCAAGATTGTTTATGATATTACTGAGTGGTATCCTTCAAAAAAGAATTTGCGAAATCTTAAAATTGGAAAAACTATAAAAGCTTTTTTGATGATTATAGCTTCTGTTTGGGCTGGATGGCGAGCCGATGCTTTTATTTTTGGTGAAAAGGATAAAGCAAAACCTTTTCTGTTTCTTTTCCCTAGAAAAAAATCTCTTTTTTTATCATATTATCCTGATTTAGATTATATTTTACCCAAACCTCCTCGCGATATTACCAATCAATGTCGCATTTTATATGCTGGTCCGTTGACTGCCGAGAAGGGTTGGTTTCGTGTGAAAGAGTTATTAGAAATTTCTGCTCGTGAGAATCCTAATGTTGAATTTCTATTGGATGTTATCTCTAAAGATAATTTGTCTGAAATTCAACTTCTTGACAATTTACGAATTTCCCGTTTAGGATTTATGTCGTTTCAACAATTTTGCGACCAAATAGTTGGGTATGATCTTTTTTTAGATTTGCGAACAATCGATTTCGAAAATACGCGATGTCTGCCTATCAAGTTGTTCTATTATATGGCATGTGGCAGACCATCAATGTACTCTAATTTATCTGCAATTACTAGTGGAGTGCCTGATGTGAAAGATTGTGTGGCGTTGGTGAATGATTTGAATGAAGCTAAAGATGCTTTAAAACGTTATGTAACAGATTCGAAATATTATCAACAACAATGCGCTAAAGCATTGAATTTATCTCAAACTAAATACAATTGGGCAAACATTAAATTTGATTTTATGAAGTTTATTGATGATTTGTAGTTTTGCTTTTTTGAATTTAGATCTTAAAAAATATATAAAAAAAGCAATTATATCGTCAAAAATTAGTAACTTTGTAAGTTGTAAATTTTATAATTTATATCTATGAAAATCAATAAATTATCTTTTATAGCATTTGCAATAATTGCAAGTGTTGTAGTTTTGTTTGCGTCTTGTACGATTAAATGTGAACAAAAACCTGAAAAACCACAACGATTGGTTGAGGTTTCTAATCCCGATGGCGTAATCGTTGAGCGTTTGGCTCGTATCGATTCTGCGTTCCAACGTATGGTTGACCAAAAACTTATGCCTCAGGCTGTGACAATGATGGTACACAAGGGTCAAATAGTTCACTATAAAGCATATGGATGGCGTGATATCGAAAATCAAATCCCTTGCGAGCGTACCGATATTTTCCGTATAGCCTCTCAAACTAAGGCTATTACTGTTTGCGCTCTTATGACTTTGTGGGAACAAGGCCTTTTCCAACTCGAAGAGCCTATTAAAAAGTATATCCCTGCTTTCGAAAATCCACAAGTATTGGAAACTTATGACAAAGCAACTAATACTTGGACTACTAAGCCTGCATCGCGCGACATCACTATCCGCGACCTTATGACTCATACCTCTGGTATCTGTTATGCTGGTTATCACTGGGATATCATGAAGGCTTGTGGCGTTCACCCACTCAACTCGTTGGATTCAATTCCTCTCGAAGAGATGGTCAACCGCCTCGCTAAAACTCCGCTTAAACACAATCCAGGTGAGCAATTCACCTATAGTATGAACATCGAGGTACTCGGTCGTTTGGCTGAAATCCTTTCTGGCAAACCTATCGATGTTTTTCTCAAAGAGACTATTTTTGACCCACTTGGCATGGAGGATACATATTTCTATCTCCCTGAAGATAAAGTACATCGTTTAGTGAAACTCTACACTTATCCAAAAGGTGATACATTGCAATTGAGCAAGCACGAACTCTATCAAACTTACCCATATAGTGGTGCAAAAGTTTATTGTTCAACTGGTGCTGGTCTTAGTGGTACAATTCTCGACTATGCTAAATTCTGTCAAATGATTCTCAATGGTGGCGAGTTCAACAATCACCGCATTCTTGGTCGCAAAACTATCGAAATGATGATGCGCAACAATGTGAAAGACCTCCGTGGCGACATCGGTTTCGGCCTTGCTTGGGACACTTATCGTGAGGAATATTTGTGGCGCACTCCGCTTAGCGAAGGCTCTGCTCGTTGGGGTGGTATGTTTGGCACCGACTATATCATCGATCCTAAAGAAGAGACTATCGTATTGATGTATGTCAACTTCCAGCACAATGGCACAGGCATCAACTTCAAAGAATTGATGCACAATACAGCTTATCAAGCTTTGAAATAAAATTCAACTTCTGAATACACACTCTCAGTGTGTATTTGTTCTTTATAAACTTAAAATTTAAATATAGGATACAGCAACCTGCAAGCAAGGTGCTCCCTACCTAAAAAATACACACTCTCAGTGTGTATTGAAAAAATAAAACAAGCAATTTATATGTTATTGACTCTTTCTCAATTTGACACTTTTCTTACTATCATGGTTGCGATAGCTGTGGTAGTATTTATCGTACTTTACTTTGTCGAAGCCGGTTATGGCAAGATGATTTCAAGCAAATGGGGGCCCGCTATCAACAATAAAGTAGCATGGGTATTGATGGAATGCCCTGTGTTTATCGTATTGTTTTACATGTGGATGCAGTCCGACCGTCAATGGAATGCGGCTCCTTTCGTATTTTTCCTTTTGTTCGAATTGCACTATTTCCAACGTTCATTCATCTTCCCTCTCATTCTCAAAGGCAAAAGCAAAATGCCTATCTCTGTTATGATGATGGGTGTGATATTCAACACGTTGAATGGCTTTATGCAAGGCGAATGGATTTTCTATCTCTCACCAGCCGATATGTATACTGCCGAGTGGCTCGCAACTCCACAATTCATCATCGGTACACTCATCTTCTTCGCTGGTATGGCTATCAATCTCCATTCCGACCATGTCATCCGCAATCTCCGTAAACCTGGCGACACAAAACACTACCTTCCTAAAAAAGGTATGTATCGCTATGTCACCTCAGCCAACTATTTTGGCGAAATCGTAGAATGGACTGGCTTTGCTATCCTCACATGGAGCATGCCAGGTGTAGTATTTGTCATCTGGACTATGGCCAACCTCGTGCCTCGTGCCAACTCTATTTACAAAAAATATAAAGTTGAATTCCACGACGAATTCGACGAGAAAAAACTCAAACGTGTTTTCCCGCGTATATATTAATGTGAAAGTTGAAACTTGAGATGTGAACCAGTGGTCTTTGAGTTTTTGTATATAAAAAAATAGCGTGTTTTACATTTCAACTTTCAACTTTCAACTTTCAACTCAAAATATGTCAAATCTTTTTACTCCTTATCAATTAGGCCCTATCACTTTGCGTAACCGCACAATCCGTTCGGCTGCGTTCGAGAATATGGCTTACAACAATCGTCCTTCTGAGGACTTATATAACTATCACACTGCCGTAGCGCGTGGCGGTGTAGGTATGACAACTGTTGCTTATTGTGCTGTTAATCGCAGTGGTGTTAGTTTCGATGGTCAACTTTGGATGCGCGAAGAGATTATCCCTGAACTCAAACGCCTCACCGATGGCATCCACGCCGAAGGCGCAAAAGCCAGCATTCAACTCGGTCACTGTGGCAATATGACTCACTACTACACTTGTGGTTGTATGCCTGTTGGTCCATCATCTGGTTTCAATCTCTACTCTCCAACTCTTGTGCGTGGATTGAAAGAGGCTGAAATTATGGAACTCGTAAAAGACTTCGGTCGTGCTGTCAATATGTGTCGCGAGGCAGGTTTTGATTGTGTCGAAATCCATGCTGGTCACGGCTATCTTATCTCTCAATTTCTTTCTCCTTACACTAATAAGCGTAAAGACAAATTCGGTGGTTCGCTTGAAAATCGTATGCGTTTCATGAAACTCGTGCTTGCCGAAGTTATGCGTTGCGCTAGCGACGATATGGCTGTGGTTGTGAAACACAATATGTACGACGGCTTCAAAAGTGGTATTCAAGTACCTGAATCTATCCAAATTGCTAAAGAAATCGAAGCCGCAGGTGTTCATGGTATTGTCCTCTCTGCTGGTTTTGTGAGCAAAGCCCCTATGGCAGTTATGCGTGGTGCTATGCCAATCAAAACTTTGGCTTACTATATGGATATGGTAAAATTCTGGTGGCTTAAAGCGGCTCTTCATCTTGTAGGTCGCATTATGATTCCTACTGTGCCATTCAAAGAAGCCTATTTCCTTGAAGATGCTAAAAAATTCCGTGCCGAACTCAAATGCCCACTCATCTATGTAGGTGGTTTGGTTAGCCGTGCTAAGATGGATGAGGTGCTTGGCGAAGGTTTCGAACTTCTTCAAATGGCTCGTGCTTTGGTGCATGATACCGATTTTGTCAACAAACTTGCTGCTTCTGATGAGACATATCGTAGTGGTTGCAAACACTCTAACTACTGCATCGGCCGTATGTACACCAAAGAGATGCGTTGCCACCATTGTGTCGACAATCTCCCTAAAAAACTTCAAAAAGAAATCGCCAAAGCCGAAGCAGAACTTTAATTTAATTAATAATTAACAATTAAAAATGAATAATTGAATGTTGTTAATTCTTAATTCTTAATTTTTAATTCTTAACTATAATGTACGCATTAGTAACAGGAGCAAGTTCGGGTATCGGTCTCATGTATGCTCGTGAGCTTGCAAGTCGTGGCTACGACTTAGTCATCGTTTCAAATCAAGAAAACGAAATAAAACAAACTGCCGAAAATATCGAAAAAGACTTCTCTGTCAAAGCGCATCCTATTTTTATGGATCTCACCGATGATATGGCAGCCGAGAAACTCTTGCAATACTGCAAAGACAATAACATCGAAATCGAGGTGCTTATCAACAACGCAGGTGTCTTCTTCTTCAACCCTATTATCAAGACAGCCAAAAAACGCGTTGACGTGATGCTCGACCTCCATGTCAAAACTGTGGCTCACATGTGCCAAGTCTTTGGCGCCGATATGGCTGAGCGTGGTCATGGCTACATCCTCAATATGAGCTCTATGTCGGCTTGGATGACTATGCCTGGCATCAATGTCTACAACTCTACTAAGTCGTTTATTCTCAATTTCTCTCGTTCGTTGTGGTACGAACTTAAACCGCTTGGCGTTACCGTAACGGCTATCTGCCCTGGTGCTGTTGATACTGGCCTTTATGGCTTGAGCGACTATTGGCGTAAAATTGCAGTGGGTATTGGCGTAAGCCTTCGCCCTGAAAAATTGGTTAAGAAAGCCCTCAAAGCAATGTTCAAAGGCAAAAAACAATGTATGCCTGGCCTTATTAACCATCTCTTTGTGCCAATCATCAAGCACTTACCTGACTGGTTCGTATTCGCCGTAATCAAACGCCTTGAGTGTTTCCAAAAATAATTTATAAAGTGACATAATAACATGAAGATGTACTTTTTGTTATTATGTCCTTTTGTCTTTTAAAATAATAATATCATGAAAAAATTATTCACTCTAATTGCAACAATTGCACTTCTTTTCACTGCATGTTGCAACGTTGAAAAAAACACAACTGACACTATGTCATCATTGAAACAAACCGACATCGATGCTGCAATCAAAGCCATCTGGGCTAAAGATTCGCAAGTCAATCCCGATTTGGTCGAGCGTGGCGTGAATTGTGCAGCTAAACTTTGGACTGCCCAAGACGGTACTGCCGAAGAGTTCATCGCTTTCTGTGCCGAAAACTTCAAAACTCGCGAGGCTGAACGCAACGAGTTGTTCCAAACTGTTCAACGTAATATCGAGACTATGTATGGTCGTTATAACCAAATCAGCATCAACCTCAAAATGCCTCTTCACGTAGTTGGCGACAAACCTTATACTGCTATTGATGAAATGTTTGGTGCTATCGACCCATTTGCTCATTTCTCTGACGATATGTTTGCCTCTAAAATTGCTTTCATCGTGGCTCTCAACTTCCCAAGCTACACCCTCGATGAGAAAAATGAATTAGGCAAAACCTGGACTCGCACTGAGTGGGCTTATGCTCGTCTTGGCGATTTGTTTGGCTCTCGTATCCCTGGCGATGCCAATCAAGCTTTTGCCGACCAACTCTCTACTGCCGACAACTATATCTCTAACTACAATATCATGATGGGTCGCCTTCGCAACGATGCTGACGAGCAACTCTTTGCCGACAATATGGCGCTTATCACTCACTGGGGATTGCGTGATGAACTCAAGTCTAATTACGCTAATGCCGATGGTCGTGGGCTTGAAAAACAACGTATGATTTATCAAATTATGACTCGTATCATCGACCAATCTATCCCTGCCAATGTCATCTCTAATGCCGACCTCACTTGGAACCCTTATACTAATGAGGTGAAAGATGCCGAAGGCAATGTGGTTGACAACACTCGCGAGGCTGATGTTCGCTACCAAATGTTGTATAACATCTACAAATCGGCTGTGGCAATGGACAAATATTGCCCTGCTTATCCTACCTATATCCAACGCTCGTTCGATCAACAAATGGAGGTAACAGATAAGGAAATCGAGGAGATGTTCGTTAAATTCATCTCTTCTCCCGAAGTTGCTCAAGTAGCTGAAATCATCAAAGCGCGCCTTGGTCGCGACCTCGAACCTTTCGATATTTGGTACGATGGTTTCAAATCTCGTAGTGCAATCAACGAGGATGACCTCTCTGCCAAAACTCGCTCTCTCTATCCTAATCCTGCTGCTTTGAAAGCTGATTTGCCTAACATCATGCAACGCCTTGGCTTCACTAAAGAGAAAGCCGATGAAGTATGTGCTAAAATCGAAGTTGACCCATCGCTCGGTGCAGGTCATGCTTGGGGTGCTATGGCTACTTACGATATTTCTCGTCTTCGCACTCGTATTGCTGCCGATGGTATGGATTATAAAGGTTATAATATTGCTGTTCACGAGTTTGGTCACAATGTTGAGCAAACTATCACTATGTACGATGTCGACAACTACATGATGGCAGGTGTGCCAAGCACAGCATTTACAGAAGCTCTCGCCTTCGTGTTCCAAAAACGCGACCTCCCATTGCTCGGTTATGTAAATAACGACGCTCATGCATCGGCATATCAAATGCTCGACATCTTCTGGGGTTCTTACGAAATTATGGGTGTCTCTTTGGTTGATATCTACACATGGCGCTGGTTATACGAAAATCCTAATGCCACTATGCCTCAACTCAAAGAAGCTATCATCCGCAATGCTCAAGAGATTTGGAATAAATACTATGCACCAATTTTCGGTCACGAAAATTCAACAATCTTGGCTGTCTATTCTCACATGATTGATAGTCCTCTCTATTTGCCAAACTACCCTTATGGTCATATCGTAGAGTCACAACTCGAAGCTCAATTCAAAGGCAAAGTAGTTGGCGAAGAGGTATGTCGCATCTACCCAGTCGGCAGACTCACTCCAAACATCTGGATGCAACACGCCGTAGGTGGTCAGGTATCGGTAGAGCCACTTTTGAAAGAAGTATCAGAAGCCCTTTCAAAATTGAGAGTTGAGAATTGAGAGTTGAGAACCGAAGGTCTTTGAGCCTTTGGCGATAAAATTAATAATAAAGGCTACACTTTGGTGTAGCCTTTGTTGTTAATATTCAGTTTTATCACTTTTCTCTCTCCATTTATTAAATGGTTGGAGACCTTCGTTGTATTCATGTTGTTCGGCATGCACGCGGCGTTCCTCTGGTCTAAGCGTCAATTCATGGTAGATAAATGAGTCATCAAAACCGATGGATGCCGCATCATCTTTTGTAGTAGCGTAATAGAGTTTGTCGATATGCGCCCAATAGATTGCACTGAGACACATAGGACATGGTTCGCACGACGAGTAGATTTCGCAGCCCTCAAGATTGAACGTGCCAAGACGTTTGCATGCTTTACGTATAGTGTTTACTTCTGCATGCGCCGTTGGGTCGTTATCCATCGTTACACTATTGCCCGATGTCGCAATTATTTTGCCATCTTTTACTATTACAGCACCAAAAGGGCCACCTTGATTTTCAATATTCTCGTTTGCCACGCGAATAGCTTCAAGCATAAATTTTTTGTCGTACATAATGGAAAGTTTAGAGATTAGAGTTTAGTGCCAAATGGTAATTCTTAATTCTCAATTAAATCATAGTTATTGCCATCAACATCATTCCCGCAACCACACCGATAATCGACAAATGGTGATGCCCATATCGTTCCGACGTCGGTAGTAGTTCATCTATCGAGATATATACCATGATGCCAGCCGTGATGCCGAGCACAGAGGCTTCGATTGTTTCGTTCCAGAAAGGCATCAGTATCAAGAAACCCATCAACGCCCCAAGTGGTTCAGCCAATCCCGATAGAATAGAGTAGAGCAATGCCTTCCATCTGTTGCCAGTAGCCTGATGTATTGGCACAGCCACAGCCACGCCTTCGGGAATATTGTGTAGCGCAATAGCCAAAACAATAGGCAGAGCTACATTTATATCACTCAACGAAACCGCAAAAGTAGCAAGCCCTTCGGGAAAATTATGTATAGCAATCGACAGAGCCAGCATCACCCCTATTCGATGAAACCCCTTCCTGTTAGGTGCATCATGCTCTCTTGCAATTCCTTCCGTGTAATTCATCTCATGTGGATTCTCGCTTTCGGGAATCATAAAGTCAATCAACGCAATCAGCCCCATGCCACTGAAAAAAGCCAAACACGTAGCTAGCATACCATTCTCTCCGTAGCGACTCTCAAAACCCTTTAATGCCTCAGGAAATATATCTACAAATGACACAAATAGCATAACTCCAGCCGAAAATCCTAATGCAACAGTTAGGAAGTGGACATTATCTCGTTTCGTAAAAAACGCAATCAATCCCCCTAATCCAGTCGATAAACCAGCTATTAGAGTGAGTGCAAAGGCTAATAAAATATTTTCGTATTCCATGTTTTTTATAGTTTCATGTAATCTTATGCAAAGATAATACAAAATCTTTGAATTTGGTGTTGAGTGGGGATGAAAATTTGTGGTGATGTGAGATTGTGTATGTTTATTGGTGTTTGCAGTATAGGTTATAGTATATTTATAGTATGTTTATAGTATATTTATCATATATTTATAGTATATTTATCTTATGTTATAGGTAGGGTATGTGTATTTGTTTTTTGAGGGTGTGGTTTGGTTAGTTAGATTATTTTTTGTAACTTTGCAAGCGAAATAGAATTACGAATTTATGTCGGATAGTAAATTACAGGAAATAGTGCCATTGTTGCAGGATGAGAAGACTCGGTCGAGGGCTTTCTCTCAGATGGTGCGTCTCACGCAGAGCCGTTTGTATTGGCATATTCGTAAGATGGTATTGGTGCATGAGGATGCGGATGATGTGTTGCAAAACACTTATTTGAAGGCTTGGAAGTCGTTGGATTCGTTTCGTGGCGATAGTGGTTTATATACTTGGCTCTATCGTATTGCAACGAATGAGACTTTGACTTTCTTGGCTCAACAGAGGTTGAAGAATGTGGCTACGTCGATTGATTATGAGGAGTTGATGATTTCGAGGATGGAGGCGGATGCTTATTTTGAGGGTGATGAGATGATGAAGAAATTTCAACGTGCTATACTTTCGTTGCCTGAAAAACAGCGACTTGTGTTTAATATGCGTTATTATGACGATATGAAATATGAGGAGATTGCGAAGGTTACGGGTACGAGTGAGGGGGCGTTGAAGGCATCGTATCATATTGCGGTGAAAAAAATTGAACAATTTATTAAAGAAGCTGATTAAACTTTTTTATTGATATTGAGTCTTATTCAGTAAAAGGTAATAAATGAAGATATGAATACAGAAGATTATAAATTTGATGAAAAGTTGTCTCGCCAACCATTTGATGTTCCAGAGAACTATTTTGAGGACTTTGCGGCTCGAATGGAGGCTCGTATAGCCGAAGAGATGAATGTTGCTCAAGAGGTTGAGGAGCCAAAGGGTCGTAGAATTGATTTTCGTCGTTTGGCTACGTTGGTGGCTTCGTCGGCAGCGGTATTTGCTGGTTTGTTGTTTGGGGGCTTTGCGTTGATGAATATACAACAACAAGTGGACGCTCAAGCAGCTGAGATTATTGCTCAAGAAACCTACGAAGATGAATTGTTGGAGATGTTGGATATATATAGATTAGAATTGGCATTGGCTGATGCTGAATATCCGGAATAGATTACAGATAACAGGTAATAGATATGAAAAGATTTGTATTATATTTATTGTGCATTATGCATTGTGCATTGTGCATTGACTTGGATGCTCAAGTGAAATGTGATAATGGGGCTTTGCCTAAATGTGAGTTGCAACACAAGCACCGTTCTGAGTTTTTTGCTCAAATGCGTGCCAAAAAATTGGTTTATCTTGTTAATGCCATGGAGTTGACTGAAACAGAGAAAGCTGCGTTTGCTGTATTGTTTGAAAAGAATGAAACAGAGACTGGCGAATGTTATCGTGCAATGCGCGAAGCAAAGAAAGCTCTTGGCACTGAACCAACAGATGAAGAGTATGAAAATGCAGTAGAAGTGATGCGAGTTCAGATGTTGAAGATAGCTCAAATACGTGCAGACTACCTCGAAAAGCTCAAAAAAATACTTCCAGCAAAGAAAATTTATAAGCTTTATGACGCTGAAGAGAAGTATAAAAAGCTGTTAATTAGTGACATGAGTAAGTGTAAGCAACAACCGAAAAAATAATTATCAAAATATTTGGTAAATTCGATAAAATGTTGTAATTTTGCACTCGCAAAAGCAAGGTTCCTTGGCCGAGTGGTTAGGCACCGGTCTGCAAAACCGTCTACAGCAGTTCGAATCTGCTAGGAACCTCAAAAAAAGACTGATTCAATCTCTTGAATCAGTCTTTTTTTGTTGTGTTGTATTTTTAGCTTAGTTCATCGAGTTCGAGCCAACGGAGTTCTTTTTCATCGAGTAGGTCTTTTATCTCTTGGAAGCGTTGCGATTTAGTGATGAGTTCGTTATTCGAGAGTGTACCTGAGGCAAGAGCTGTTTCTAATTCGGCTTTCTCGTTTTCGAGCGATTCTATATCTTTGGAGAGTTGTTCGTATTCGCGTTTCTCGTTGAATGTGAGTTTGCGTTTTTTGTTTGTGGTAGAGTCAGACTTGTCAGACTTGTCAGTTGTCAGTTGTCTGTTGACTATTGATTGTTGACTTTTCAATTCACGTTCTTCTTCCTCTTTGAGCTCTTTCCATTGGCGGTAGTCAGTATAGTTGCCTGGAAAGTCTTTGATTTTACAATCGCCTTGGAATACGAGCAAGTGATCCACTACTTTATCCATAAAGAAGCGGTCGTGGCTGACTACAATAACGCAACCTTTGAAGTTGATGAGGTAATCTTCCAATACATTTAGGGTTGCAATGTCGAGGTCGTTAGTAGGCTCGTCGAGGATAAGGAAGTTTGGACTACGCATCAAAACGGTGCATAGGTATAGTCGGCGACGTTCGCCACCTGAGAGTTTGGCTATGTAGTCGTGCTGTTTTTCAGGTGGGAATAGGAAGTGATTGAGGAATTGTGTGGCTGACATTTTGCGGCCACCACCTAAATCTACCTCTTCGGCTATTTGGCGCACGGCATCGATGACTTTCATGCCGTCGTTGAATTGGATGCCCGATTGGCTGTAGTAAGCAAATTTCACTGTTTCACCAATGTCGAAACGACCACTGTCGGGTGCAACTTCGCCGAGTAACATTTTGAGGAAAGTAGATTTACCTGTACCATTTTTGCCTACAATACCAAGCTTTTCATAGCGAGAGAAGTTGTAGTAGAAATTATCGAGTATTTTGTAGTTGCCAAAGGCCTTGCTGATATACTGTGCCTCGAATATCTTTGAGCCGAGATATGCTGACTTCACACCAAGAGAGACTTGCTTTTCGGCGATACGTTGTTTAGCACGTTGCTCGATTTCGTAGAAAGCATCGATGCGAGAGCGTGATTTGTGACCACGAGCTTGAGGCTGACGGCGCATCCAATCAAGTTCGGTGCGATAGAGATTTTTGGCACGAGCAGTCTCGGCGTTGAAATTGGCTATGCGTGCATCACGTTTTTCGAGATAGTAGCTATAGTTGCCTTTATAGTGGAATAGTTGATGTTGGTCAATTTCGAGAATATCGGTGCAGACATTGTCAAGGAAATATCGGTCGTGAGTGACCATAAGGATAGTCATCTTTGAGTGGTTGAGGAAATCCTCGAGCCACTCCACCATTTCGAGGTCGAGGTGGTTAGTTGGCTCATCGAGTAGGATGAGGTCGGGCTCGGTGATGAGTACGTTGGCTAGAGCCAAGCGTTTTTGTTGGCCACCTGATAGTTGTTCTACGGGTTGTTCAAGATTGTGAATGTTGAGCTTGCCGAGGATTTGCTTGATGCGCACTTCGTAGTCCCACGCATTGAGACGGTCCATATTTGCCATAGCGATTTGGATTTCGTTGCTATATGCAGGGTCGTCGGCATGCGATTCGATTAGATTTTCGTAGTGGGCAATGGCTTTTACTACGTCATTGTCAGAGGCAAAGCAAGCTTGGCTTACGGTCATGCTAGGTTGAAAGTCAGGGTCTTGAGTGAGGCATCCGACGCGTATGTCACGGCGGTAGGTTATAGTGCCACTATCTTGCGATTCGCGACCTGTGAGTAGGTTGAGTAGAGTAGTTTTGCCTGTACCATTTTGGGCAATAAGCGCAACACGCTGGCCTTGGTCGATCCCAAAGCTTATATTTTCGAATAGGAGGCGATCGCCGAATGATTTGGTTAGGTTTTCAACTTGTAGATAGACCATATTTTCAATGCAAAATGCAAAATGCAAAATGCACAATCACGATTAAGTACTGAATAGTAATTGTGAATTGTGCATTGTACATTGTGAATTGATTAGAATTTTCCCATTATGAGTTTTATGATGTCGTTGCCGTTGGCAAAGATGAGGAGGGCAAGAAGGAGGAACATACCTATGTTAGATGCAATTTCCATGAAGCGGTCGCTTGGTTTGCGTCCTGTTATCATTTCATAGATGAGCATGAGGAAATAGCCACCGTCGAGCACAGGAATAGGTAAGAAATTCATGAACGCCAAGGCGATAGATATGAATGCTGTGAAGCTCCAGAATATGCTCCAATCCCAAGTAGATGGGAACATATTGCCAATAGCAACAAATCCGCCAACTGATTGTGCTCCTGCTTTAGTGAATACGAGGCGGAATTGTTTTACATAGTTAACTAAGCCTTCCCAGCCTTGTTTGATACCTGCAGGGAAAGATTCAAAGAAGCCGTATTCGATTTTTTGTGTTTTGAAGTAACGAGTGAGGTTTGGATCAATTTGTACTCCCATTTTGCCTTCATCGGAGAGAGTGAGAGGTAGTTGCATAGTAGAATCGTTGCGCACGAAGCCAACAGTGATAGTTTGACCTTTAAGCGTGTCAAGTTCTCTGACTATATCAGAATAGGCAACGAGATGTTTGTCGTTGATACCAATGATACTGTCGTTAGATTGAAGACCTGCGGTTTGGGCAGGAGTGCCTTCTGCTACTTGGCCTATAACGAAAGGAATGCGTATTTGGAGCAATCCTTTTTCGTTGGCTGACAATATTTGTTCACCAAAATCTTCAGGTAGTGTGATATTTACCTCTTCGCCATTGCGGAGAACCACAACATTTTGTTTGCCTTCGATGACTGCTTTGCTGATAAATTCTTGTTGTTGTTCGATAGTATCTCCGTCGATAGTGATGATGCGGTCGCCATTTTGGAAACCGTTGTTTAGGGCAGTTTGGCAATAGTCGTAGCCAAGATATGCGTTTTCCATTGGGATATATTCTTTACCCCATGTATAGAGCATCATGGCATAGATAATGGCTGCAGTGATGAAGTTCATGAGCACACCGCCTGCGATTATAAACATGCGTTGCCATGCTGGTTTAGCGCGGAATTCCCAAGGTTTTACTTCGGCAGAGAGCATAGAGGCGTCGGTAGTTTCGTCAGCCATACCATCGATTGCACAATAACCTCCGAGAGGCACCCATCCGATACCCCATTCGGTAGTTTCGGGATGTTTGCGCCAGTCGTCATCAGCAAGTTCGCTAAGTGGTGCAGGTTCCATGATAGGGTTGCCTTTTTTGTCGGTGCGTGGTACACCAAAATCGTCAACCGATTGGCGAACGTGATCAGGTAAGTTCTTGGCAAAGAAACGGAATTGCCATTTGCCGTTGATTTTTTTTGCTCTAAATATAGAGAAATTAGGATTGAAGAATAGATAGAATTTGTTGACACGAACTTTGAATAGGCGGGCAAATCCAAAGTGTCCGAGCTCGTGTACGAATACAAGGATTGAGAGTGATAATACTAATTGAAGTGCTTTAATTAAAACTGTTTCCATTTAGATAGATATTTAGTAGCGAGTAGCGAGACTTGCTATTCTGGAATTAAACATAAAGAGATAAAATTTATCGTATAAACTCGGCAGTAAGTATACGTGTTTCGCGGTCGCAGGCTACATAGTCTTCGTAGGTAGGTTGCGAGATGAAAGCCATGCGCGACATGACTTGTTCGATGACGTTGCTCATTTCGAGGAAGCCGATTTGGTCGTTGAGGTAAGCGGCAACTACTACTTCGTTGGCTGCGTTGAGTACGCAAGGCATATTGCCTCCTTGGTTGAGTGCTTCGAAGGCGAGTGCGAGGTTGCGGAATCGAGTGGTGTCGGGTTGCTCGAATGTGAGGCTTGTGTATTTGGCGAAGTTGAGGCGTTCGAATGATGCTTGCACGCGAGTAGGATAGGTGAGTGCGTATTGTATTGGCAAGCGCATATCAGGTAATCCCATTTGAGCTTTGATGCTACTATCGCGGAATTGCACCATAGAGTGGATGATTGATTGTGGGTGGATGACTACGTCGATTTGGTCAGGGCGGAGGCCGAAGAGCCATTTCGCCTCGATGACTTCAAAGCCTTTATTCATAAGTGAGGCTGAGTCGATAGTGATTTTTGCTCCCATTTTCCATGTTGGATGTTTGAGTGCATCGGCAGCTTTGACGTGGCGGAGTTGGTCGAGCGAGTAGTTGCGAAATGGTCCGCCAGAGGCTGTGAGGATGATTTTTTCGACCTCTTGGTCGTGTTCGCCTACGAGGCATTGGAATATTGCACCATGTTCGGAATCAACTGGTAGTATGGCTGCGTGATATTCTTGTACGAGGCGTGTGATGAGGTCGCCTGCTACGACGAGAGTCTCTTTATTGGCAAGAGCAATGCGTTTACCTGCTTTGACTGCTGCGATGGTTGGGGCAAGACCAGAGTAGCCTACCATAGCAGTAACTACTGTAGTAACAGCATCCATTGCGGCTACTTGAGCTATGGCTTCACGACCTGCAAATACTTTGATTGGAAGGTCGGCGAGAGCTTCTTTGAGTTGTGTGTAGTGGGCTTCGTTGCCTACAACAACGACCTCTGGACTGAATTCTCGGGCTTGTGCTATGAGTTTGTCTATGCTATTGTTGGCGGTGATGGCATAGACATCGAAAAGGTCGGGATTTTCGCGCACGACATCGAGTGTTTGTGTGCCTATTGAACCGGTTGAGCCAAGTATAGCTAATGATTGTTTCATTTTGTATAAAAAGTTTTATTGTAAATACACACTGAGAGTGGTGGTGGTTTTCTTGCTTGCAGTATGCTTGAAGGTTGCTGTTGGGTAGGGTGAATGAATACCCACTGAGAGTGTGTGTTGTGAGTTTTTTTAGGAGTTAAAATACGATATAGTCTTCGGGATTGATACATAATCCGTTTTGCCATAGTTCGTATTGTATTTGTGAGTCTTGTTTTTTGTTGTTTTTTGAACCAGCAAATGCGATAGCTTCGCCTACTTTTACTTCTGCGCCAATGTTGCAAAGTTTTTCGCCTAATTGGTGGAATATGGATATGTAGCCGTCAGGGTGTTGAATAGCAATTGTATATCCATCGGTTGGGTGATAGTTGGCGAGGATGATATGTCCGTCTTGTGGTGCAAGTATCGGAGTGTTAGCTGGACATAGGATTGTTATGGTATTGTTTTCGTTAGGCGTGAAATGTTGTGTTATAGAGCCTATAGCAGGAGCAACAAATACCATTGCTTCTTTTTGGGATACGTTGTTGTCGTATCCTATGTTGAAAGCATTTTCGTCTTCGTATTGTTTGACGAATGAGGCTTCGGATGAGCCGGCAACAAGAGGGAGGCTATTCCATTTCTCGATATTTGTGGAGTCGAGAGTTGAAATAGAGTCGAATTGTATGTTGTTGGCAATTATGTTTTTGATTATAAGAAGTTGTCGTTGATTGTTTTGTGTTATGGTTTCGAGAGAATCAACTCGTTGAGCCTCAATGAGTACATCCTCTCGCACAGATACGTCGGCATAGCCTGGTAGCATGTGTTTTATTGGTGTTATAAATATAATGATTGAGAGTAACGTGAATGATACCAGTGTGAATATACCGAGAGCCAATGAGAAGGTTAGTTTAGATGTCTTAATACGAAAAACCTCCTCAAGCGTAGATTCGTTGAGGAGAATTAGGTTGTATTTGAATCTGTTTTTTTTGTTTTTACTCATTTAATGCGTTGATATGTAATGTATTGATATTCGAGTTGACTATTTTCGTCAAAGAGGATTTCGGATTGTTCTTTGATTTTCCACTTTGAATGGTCGATAGTAGGGAAATAAGTATCAATGCCATCGAATGCCTTGTGGATATGTGTCACGATAAGTTCGTCGGCAATATCAATAGTTTGTTGATAGATGCGAGCACCGCCCATGATGAAAGCTAATTCTTCGTTAGCTACCATATTGTGTGCCTCTTCGATAGAGCGAGCTATTTCACAACCTTCTGTTTCGGGCATATTGGTTGATATTACTATGTTGCGGCGGCCTTTGAGTGGTTTGAATGGGAGTGATAACCATGTGTTGCGACCCATAATCACGGTGTGTCCCATAGTGATAGTTTTGAAGCGACGGAGGTCATCGCTCAAGTGCCAAGGCATAGAGTTGTCTTTTCCTATGCCATTGTTTTGATCTATTGCTACTATTATTGAAAGCATAATTTTTCTCAATGCATAATGCACAGTGCATAATGCACAATTGCCATTTGGTGTTAAATATTTTTATAAAGTGTTGATAATTATGAATTATGCATTGATTTTAGTCTCTGCGACTTGTGAAAATCATGATGTAGTAGAGCAGAGTAGCGAGTGAGCTGAGGGCAGCTACTACGTATGTGTATGCAGCCGAGCGGAGGGCTGATTCTGCCATGCTGGTTGTGCGGTCGTTGGTAATGCCTGCAGTGAGGAGCCATTTAACAGCGTGTTGGCTTGCGTTGATTTCGACAGGGAGAGTAATGAAGCTAAACAATGTAGTCATGGCGAATAATGCGATACCGAATAACATAAGGCTTGGAAAAGATTCGATTAGTAACATACCAGCCAAGATTACCCACATAACCCATTGTGATGCGAAACTTACCACAGGCACGAGGGCTGAACGTATTTTGAGTGGCGCATAGGCATGGGCGTGTTGGAGAGCGTGTCCACATTCGTGAGCTGCAACAGCCGCAGCTGCAATAGAGTAAGAGTTGTAAACACCTTCGCTGAGGTTTACAGTCTTGGTTTGTGGGTTGTAGTGGTCTGTGAGATGACCAGATGTGCAGGTTACTTGTACGTCGTAGATGCCATTGTCGCGCAACATTTTGCGCGCAACATCCGCACCGCTCATCACGACTGGTACTTGAGAATAGCGTTTGAATTTAGATTGTAACGATTGTTGAACAATCCAACTAAGTATAGCAGTACCGATGAATATAATCCAATACATAATTTTAGTTATTAGTTATTTGTGAGTAATGAGAGGTTAATCTTTAAATTTCAATTTGATTATCTTCCGCCAGGTTTAGCTACGAGGGTAGATTTGTCGGCTGTGTAGAGAGATGTGCCTACCATTACGTAGTATTTGTTTTTCTTCTTGAGGGTGATTTTAGCGAGAGCCTTGCATCCGTCGAATGCGCCTTCGCCGATTTCAGACAAGAATTCGTGAATAGATACAGAAGTAAGTCCAGAATTCATAAATGCACCATCACCGATAGTTTCTACGGTTTCAGGAATGATAATCTTTTTTAAACCAAGGCAACCACGGAAAGCATAGTCGCCAATACGAGTAACTTTTTCTGGCAACTCGATTTTTTTCAAGCCTGCGCAACCTGAGAATAGATAGTCAGGTAAAGTGTTGATTTTTGCGCTGATGCTCGCTTCTGTTATGCTATTGCAGCCTTCGAATGGGCCATAGTTTTTGCCTTTAATAGTGCTGTGTGCATTAGGACATTCAGTAGCATCGAAATATACGATAGAAAGTTCAGGACAATTACCGAATGCTAAGCCGCCAAGTGATGTAATGTTCTTAGTGATAGCTATTTCAGTGAGGTATTGGCAGTTATAGAAGATACCTTCAGGTAATGAAGTAACTTTTTTACCAATATTTACAGTGAAGATGTCGTTGTCGCCTATGAAAGGGTATAGCACGCTGTCGCCCTCAATAGTAGAAGCAGAAGTACAATTAATAGCTTCAAAATCTATAGTAGCCAACAATTCGCATTCACCGAATGAAGCACCACCAAGAGTTTCCAATGTTTCAGGCAAGTAGATATATTTAAGCGAGCGAGCTTCGTAGAATGCGAATTTACCAATAGTTTTCAATACCTTATTGAAAGTGGCCTCTTCAATGTCGTGGCATTGGTAGAACATATAGTCAGCGATAGATTCAACTTTTGGACCAAGAATCACTTTACGAATACTTGTGCTGTGGAACACAGGGATGATAAAGAGTTGAGAGTCAATGGCTGCAAGTTGGTCGTTTTCATATTTTTCAGGGTTAGCTAATTCTTCCAATAGAGCAGTATTCTCAGCATCCAAGTCGCCATCGGCATATTCCACAATAGCTTTACAATCAATAGCATTGAAATATACTTCGCGCAAGTTACCACAATCTTCAAATGCACCTCCTTCGATAGTTTTAAGACCCTCAGGGAGAGTGATTTTTTTGATATTAGCACAACCTTTGAATGCATATTTACCAATATTTTCTACTGTAGCAGGCAATACAAAATCGTTGAGACGGATACAGTCTGTAAATGCAAAATTAGGGATAGATTTTACATTTGCGCCGATAGTAAGATTTACTACTGCTGAGCCATTGAACGCCAAAGTCTCCTCGCAGCGTGCAGCATCGTAGTTGATAGTAGTCAAATTGATACAACCAGCAAAAGTGTTATTACCAATAGTTTTTACTTTTTGAGGAATATTGATAGTGTTAAGGCTTGTGCAACCAAAGAACAAGTAGTCAGGTAACATCTCAACTTCAGCACCGATAGTTACATTCTTTATCGATTTAGAGCTATGGAATGCCGAGAAAGTTTGGCCATTTTCGATTTTTGACGCACCAGTACAGCGCTTAGCATTAAATACGATGTCCACAAGACCATTACAATCTGCAAAAGCTAAACCTCCAATCGAAGTAACACCCTCTGGGATAGTTACTGATTGCAGTGATTTACAACCAAAGAAAGCTTTGTAGCCAATGCTACGTACTGATTCAGGGATAGTGAAAGTTTTTAAGTTAGTGCAATTTGAGAATGCATAATCAGGGATAACCTCAACGCGGGTGCCGAAGTTTACTGCACTCAATGCTTTGTTTTCGAATGCAGGCATAGGCACATTGTTTTCCATTGTAACCATATTTACGCAATTCACAGCATTGAAAGTGATAGTATTCAAATTGCCACAATTTGCGAAAGCACGACCACCAATCGAAGTAACACCTTCAGGAATTACGATATTATTGAGAGACCCACAACCATAGAAAGCCGATTGACCGATAGTTTCGATATTGTCGCCAAACACGATGTCAGTGATACCCTTACAACCCCAGAATATGTAGTTAGGAATGTTTCTTACCTCTGAGCCAAACTCTACGCGAGTAATAGCTGCATTGTTGAAAGCAGGAGTAACATTGTCACCCAAGATAGTGTGAGCTACAGTACAATTACGTGCATTGAACACTACAGAAGTGAGGTTAGGACAATTTTGGAATGCCGCACCACCAATAGCAGTAATATTTTCAGGGATAGTTACCGAAGTCAAAGTCTTGCAACCATAGAACGCATAGTCAGGAATAGTAGTAGCCAAAGGACCAAATTCCACAGTAGTAATCGGAGCTCCAACGAATGCAGGACGATTATTGTCCGAACTCATGCGGATACATTTAATCGCATTGATAGTGATTTTACTAATTGCGCTACAATCAATAAATGCCGCACCTCCAATTTGTTGTACATTTTCAGGAATAGTGATTTCAGTCAAACCTGTGCAACCCCAGAACAAATATTCAGGAATAATCACTACATCACCACCAAAATTAACAGTAGTAATAGATTTACAATCTTCGAAAGCCGACGACACCGATTTACCCTTCACATCTGCTGCCGATACACAATTGTTAGCATTGTAATTCACAGTGCGGAGGTTTTCACAACCTTTGAATGCATGACCACCAATTTTTGTAACAGTTTTAGGAATAGATATCTCAGTCAAATCTTTACAATCTTTGAATGCTCCAGTTGCAATAGTAGCTACTTCGTATGTTGTACCCTCAAACAACACTTTTTCAGGGATGTTTACAACGCCCTTGTATACATCACCTTCTGATGGCACCAACGTAGCCAAATTCTTTTCATTATTAAACTCATAGTAAAGGTTAATACCCTCAGCATTAGGGATAACATTAGCAGCAAAGCCCATAACAGACATCAATAAGCCAACTGCAACAAAAATAGATTTTAAAGATTTCATGGTATAAATAGTTTTGTTTAATTTCAGATTACAAAGATACAAAAAATATTTTGAATTTGAAACGTCCAAAGGTTAAAAAATGCTATAAAAAACGAATATATTGATTAAAATAATTAGAGCTGCAACTCTCAAGTTACAGCCCTAATTATTAATCATCTATAATATCCTAATGCTATTCCCAACAATCAAAAGCCAATACCCTCCTTTTAGTAGGGACATGGCATGCCGTGTCCGATGACCCGAAGGGGCAAAAAAAACAAGAAAAGCAAAGCGTTTAGAATATATAGAATTTCTGTATCCAATCGGTCGCCAGACCGAAAATCCGGATTAGCGCAGCGTTCTGGAATGTCCAGAATATCCACTTTCAATACTCGCTAAAGAAACTTACAACATAACCTTTAACCAAATCAATAAAACTCCCAACCCTCCAGCATACTATAACATATAATAAATATACAATAAATATATGATAAATATACTATAAACATACTATAACTATATCTACACTGAACCCATCAGCACCTATCTACGTCTCTACTGTGTACATAAAAAAAATCCGCTCCCTACTTGGTGTAGGGGCGGATTTTGGTGTTTATGATTTGTGGAGTTATTCCATTTCGTGGTCGCAATAGATGCAACGCCAGATGTCGTTTTCTCCTTTGTAATAGAGATTTTTTGCTGGCTCTATTGTTGTTATACAGCGATGATTTGAGCATTTACCACCTTCGATGAGTTCTACTTCCTCTTTTTTAGCCTCTTGATTTTTCCATTCGAGAAGGGTATAGATGAGCGACATACGCACAAATTTGCCATTCTCTACTTGGCGGAAATATGCAGCACGAGGGTCGTTGTCCACTTCAGGAGTGATTTCGTTCACGCGAGGTAGTGGGTGTAGTACAATCATATCCTTTTTGCCCAACGCCATTTTTTCGGTGTCGAGAATGAACGAATCTTTAAGACGTTCGTATTGCGCTTTATCCTCAAAACGTTCTTGTTGTACACGAGTCATATACAACACATCCACCATAGGCATAGCCTCTTCGAGAGTATTCACTTCAACATACTCTAATCCATTAGCATCGCACACATCGTGTTTGATATAGTCAGGCAAACGGAGTTCATCTGGTGCTATAAGCACGAACTTCACACCTTCATAGCGACCCATAGCTTTGATGAGCGAGTGCACTGTGCGACCATATTTCAAATCTCCACAAACGCCCACTACCAAATTATTAAATCTGCCCAATTCGCGACGGATAGTGAGTAGGTCGGTGAGTGTTTGAGTAGGGTGACTATGTCCACCATCGCCAGCATTAATCACTGGTATAGAAGCATATTGCGATGCAATGAATGGTGCACCCTCTTTAGGGTGACGCATAGCAATGATGTCGGCAAATTGAGATATCACGCGAGCAGTGTCGGCAACAGTTTCGCCTTTACTAACCGATGAGTTGGCTGCATCGGAGAATCCGAGTACGTTGCCCCCCAATTCCATCATAGCAGCGGTGAAACTGAGGCGAGTACGTGTGCTTGGTTCATAGAAAAGTGTAGCCAATTTTTTGCCATGACAAGCATCGGCATATTTAGCGCGATTTTCGATGATATCCAATGCACGAAGCATGAGTTGTTCGATTTCTTCAACAGTGAAATCGGTAGGATCTATTAAGTGACGCATAAATTATTTCATCCAAGATTCGTCCGATGGATTATTGCGGAATTTGATAAGACGTTCTTTGTCTTCAGCTTTGATATAACCTTCTTCTGCAGCAACTTCTACGAGAGTGTCGAGGTTAGAGAGGCTATAGTTGATAACGTTAGCTTCAGCCATACGGTCGAGACCTTTTTTCATGCCATAAGTGAAGATACTTGCTACACCAAGTACTTCAGCACCAGCTTCGCGGAGTACGTTTACTACTTCGATACAGCTACCACCAGTAGAGATAAGGTCTTCGATAACAACTACTTTTTGACCTTTTTCAAGACGGCCTTCGATTTGGTTGCCACGGCCGTGGTCTTTAGCACCTGAACGAACATAACCCATAGGCATATTGAGGATTGTAGCAGTGATAGCAGCGTGAGCGATACCTGCAGTCGATGTACCCATCAACACTTCAGCTTCAGGGAATTTAGTGCGAACGATTTCAGCCAAACCAGCTTCTACGTGGTTACGAACTTCTACAGATGTAAGTGTGAGACGGTTATCGCAATAGATAGGACTTTTAATACCACTTGCCCAAGTGAAAGGTTGTTCTGGACGAAGGAATACTGCTTGAATTGAAAGGAGATCTTTTGCTATTTGTTTTTCCATAATTTATTTTTTATTTAATAGTTTTATTATTTTGTCTTATTAGACTAATTATTCTAATTGGTTAGTAAGCAAATTCTTGCATGCAACGACGATATGCTGCTACTGGATCTAGTGCTGCAGTGATAGGACGACCTACAACGATATAGTCAGTACCGATTTCGCGAGCTTTTTCAGGAGTAGTGATGCGCACTTGGTCGCCTACTTCGCCATCGGCAAAGCGAATTCCAGGTGTAACTGTCATAAATTCAGCACCACAAGCCTCTTTTACGATACCTGCTTCGAGTGGCGAACATACAACGCCATCAAGACCAGCCACTTTTGCATTTTTAGCATAGTGAACAACTACGTCGTTGATATTATGGTCGATAAGCAAGTCGTTGCGCATGCGTTCTTCGCTTGTAGAAGTAAGTTGAGTAACAGCGATGAGCAATGGACGAGTGCCATCAGGACGAGTAAGACCTTCGAGAGCAGCTTTCATCATTTCGATAGTACCAGCAGCGTGAAGGTTGCACATATCAACATCGAGGCGTGAGAGCACCGACATAGATTTTTTTACTGTGTTAGGTATATCGTGTAGTTTGAGATCAAGGAAAATACGATGACCACGGCGTTTGATTTCGCGTACGATAGCAGGACCTTCAGCATAGAAAAGTTCCATGCCGATTTTTACGAAAGGTTTTTCGTCTTGGAATTTATCCAAAAATGCATAAGTTTCAGCAGCGCTCGAAAAGTCGCATGCTATGATTACATCACGATTCATATTTTTAGTAATTTGGAATTTAAAATTTTAAAATTGATAGTTGAATTTATATTATGAGAACATTGAATGGAGGAGAATTCTTCATTCCTCATTCCTCATTTCTCATTCTTTACACTATTCCAATAATATCAGAGAGACGGTCAATTTTGAGTTCTTCCATCACTTGTGGAAGTTCTTCGATAATCTCTTTGCAGATATAAGGATTTTTGAGGTTCATCGCACCTACTTGCACAGCAGTAGCACCAGCCATCATCATTTCAATTACATCGCGAGCCGAGCTAACTCCACCGCAACCCATTACTGGTACGTTACATGCTTTCGATACTTGGTGTACCATGCGTACTGCTACTGGGAATATGCTTGGACCAGAGAAACCACCCATCACATTAGCAATTACTGGACGGCGACGAGCAATGTCGATACGCATACCGAGCATAGTGTTAATCAAACAGATCCCATCTGCACCTGCCTCTTCACATGCTTTTGCGATAGAGACAATGTCAGTCACGTTAGGCGAAAGTTTGATATATACAGGTTTAGTAGTCACAGCTTTCACAGCGCGAGTCACCTCTGCTGCAGCCTCAGGTGATGTGCCGAACGACATACCTCCATGGCGCACATTAGGGCAACTTACATTAACCTCAATAATACCCACTTGTTCCTCTTTGTCAATGCGTTCACAGCAGTAGGCATACTCTTCGATAGAGAAACCACTGATGTTGGCAATCACAGGTTTGTGGAATATCTTTTTGAGTTCAAGCAATTCGCGATTGATAACAGCATCGATACCCGGATTTTGCAAACCTACGGCATTAATCATACCACTTGCGCCACATTCGGCAATACGTGGAGTAGGGTTACCAAAGCGAGCATCTTTTGTTGTACCTTTGAATGAAAATGACCCGAGAATGTTGATATCATAATATTCGGCAAATTCACGACCAAAACCAAATGTACCCGATGCAGGCACGATTGGATTGTCAAGGTGTAAGCCACTTAAATTTACTGATAAATCTTTATTTAATTCACAATTCATAATTCACAATTCATAATTAAAGTTACTTCACAATTCATAATTTATTTAATTCATAATTCGATGCCTAATGGCAATTATGAATTATGCATTATGAATTATGAATTGAAATCAATTTCTTCTTTATACATCACAGGTCCATCTTTACAGATGCGTTTGTAGCCTGTGAGGGTTTTGCATGAGCAACCCATACAAGCACCAAAACCGCAACCCATACGTTCTTCAAACGAAAGTTGTCCGCCTGTCATCACACCACGGTGCAATGCTTTGAGCATAGGTTCTGGACCGCAACAATATAGGTAGTCATACAAGATGCCATTTTGTTCCATTGCGTCAGTTACGAAACCTTTTGTACCACCAGTGCCATCTACGGTTGTAACGAACACATCAAGACCGAGGGCTACAAATTCATCGTAGTAGAACACCTCTTCGGCTGTGTTGAAACCCATAATCATAGTTGGGCGTTTACCTTCAGCGAGGAGTTTTTTAGCGAGACCATACATTGGAGGTACGCCCACGCCACCACCCACGAGCAATGGGTGTTTCATCTTTTCGATGTTGGTATTGAAACCATTGCCAAGTCCGACGAGGATGTCGAGAGTTTCGCCCTCTTTCATCTCTGCCATTTGGCGAGTGCCTTCGCCTACCACCTTATATATAATAGTGATAGTAGTTTCGTTCCAATCACAAATTGAGATAGGACGGCGGAGGAATTTGCCTGTCAATTCGATGTTGATAAACTGACCCGGAGCAGTGATAGCCGATGTATCGCCCTCCAACACCATTTTATACACCGACTTAGTGAGAGGCGTATTGCTTAGGATTTTATATATGCCTTGTTTTTGCATTGTTTCGTTTTTTTTAAGACAAGGATGCTTGAAGGTAGGGTTATCCTCTGAAGAGGTATGCTTGAGGTATGGGTTATCTTTCGTATATCCTTCGTATATCCTTCGTGTTGGTAAGGGTAAAATTTCTTGTAATTTTTTGTTTTGTTACCCTTGTTTTTTTGTCTATATATTTTTATTCTGCATCAATAGTGCTTACGCCGAGAGTGATTTCTTCGAGCACGTCGAGGAGCACTTGTACTGTTTCGAGCGAAGTGAAGATACTTACGTTGTTTTCTACAGCGCAGCGGCGGATTTCGTAACCATCACGAGTAGAGTCGCCTTGCGAAATATCCATTGTGTTGATCACATAGTTGATGTGACCTTGGCGCAATGCAGTGAAGATTTCGTCGCTACCTTCCGACAATTTAGCACGATAACGAGTGCGGATACCATTTTGGCGGAGGAATTCGGCAGTACCTTTAGTACCTTCGATGTTGAAACCAAGGTTGTAGAAACGGCGGATGAGAGGCAATGCTTTCTCTTTATCCACATCGGCGATAGTAGCGAAGAGAGTACCATAGTTAGCCACATCCATACCAGAAGAGCGCAAAGCTTTGTAGAGTGCGCGAGTGAGCGAGCTGTCGTAACCGATAGCCTCACCAGTCGATTTCATTTCAGGAGAGAGGTAAGCATCGATACCGCGGATTTTTGAGAATGAGAATGCTGGAGCTTTTACATACCAGCGTTTTTTCTCTGCAGGGTAGATGTCGTTGTAACCAAGTTCTTTGAGCGATTTACCGAGAATAACCTCAGTAGCAATATCTGCCATAGGGTAGCCAGTAGCTTTGCTGAGGAATGGCACAGTACGGCTTGAACGTGGGTTAACCTCAATTACATATACATCGTCTTTGTCGTCAGCAATGAATTGGATGTTGTAAAGACCAATGATACCAATTTCTTTACCGAGGCGAACAGTGTAGTCGAGGATTTTATTTTTAACGTCTTGAGATACAGAGAATGTAGGGTAAACCGAAATAGAGTCGCCCGAGTGGATACCTGTACGTTCAACGTGTTCCATAATACCAGGGATGAATACATCAGTGCCATCGCAGATAGCATCAACTTCGAGCTCTTTACCCATGATGTATTTATCAACGAGCACAGGTTGATCAGAGTTGATTTCAACGGCAGTTTGGAGGTAGTGGCGGAGAGCAGCCTCGTTGTTAACGATTTGCATAGCGCGACCACCGAGCACGTATGAAGGACGTACCAATACAGGATAGCCAATGCGAGCAGCAACGGTTACACCATCTTCGATATTTGTTACAGCCTCACCATTAGGTTGTGGAATGCCGAGGCGAGTCATGATTTTCTCGAATGAGTCGCGATTTTCGGCATTTTCGATAGCTTGTACGTCAGTGCCAATGATAGGTACACCAAGACGATGCAAAGGTTCAGCAAGGTTGATAGCTGTTTGACCACCAAGTGATACTACAATACCATCTGGTTTTTCGAGGTTGATTACGTTCATCACATCTTCTACTGTAAGTGGTTCGAAGTAGAGTTTGTCTGATGTAGTATAGTCGGTAGAAACAGTTTCAGGGTTGTTGTTGATGATGATTGCTTCGTAGCCTGCGCGGCGGATTGACCAAATAGCATGAACAGTAGAGTAGTCGAATTCGACACCTTGACCGATACGGATAGGACCAGAACCGAGTACTACGATTTTTTTACGGTCAGACACGATGCTTTCATTTTCAGCTTCGTAAGTAGAATAGAAGTAAGGTACATACGAACTAAATTCGCTTGCGCAAGTATCAATCATCTTATACACAGGGAAGATGTTGTTTTCAGCACGCATGCGATAGATGTCATGTTCGGTGCAACCCCACACTTGAGCGATATATTTGTCGCTAATACCGAGTAATTTAGCATCGCGGATAGTATCTACGTTGTTAGGATTGTTGCGGATAACCTCTTCGAATTCAACAATATGTTTGAATTTTTCGAGGAAGAACATGTCGATTTTAGTAGCATTGTACACCATACCGAGGTCGACGCCAAGACGAATGAGTTGAGCAATAGCATAGAGGCGGTCGTCGGTAGCAGT
>JAZOUT010000079.1:0-31509 GCA_045658305.1 Candidatus Aphodosoma sp.
GTTTCGGAGAATTTTTCGCGGATGAAGTTGGTGCCACACACTTTGTCGAACATTTGGAAGCGGTTTTGAGGTGCTTCTTTGAAAATATCGCGATGAGGGTACATCTCTTTTACGACTTGCATAACGTAGAATTGGATTTCGGTGAGGCGAGCCTTTTCGTAGTCGGTGATATAGATTTGTACGCCACCACAGAGTTCGCCTTTAGATGTAGAGTAGTAAGGTTTGTAGTGAATAGGGCGGAAGCGAACGCCAGGGAGATTGAGAGCATTGAGGTTAGTGGCGAGAGAGTCGGCATTGAACCAAGGGGCACCGATAGTTTGGAATGGGAGAGGGTAGCCAACGCCCATATTGATGAAGTAGAGTTCGCCAAGGATGCCTGTAACAGGGTAGTAGATAGCAGATTGAGGGTAAGGGATGTGAGGTGAAGCAGGAATCCATTCGAGACCAGTTTCGTCCCAAGTCATATTGCGAGTCCAACCTTCCATAGGTATTACAGTTAGTTTGCACTTTTTGCCGAGCATGCCCTCTTCGTTGAGCATAATGGCAAGTTCGCCAGGAGTTTGTCCGTAGAGATAAGGGATTTTGAATTGAGAAACGAAAGAGATGTAGTTGTCTTCGACGAGGTTGCCTTCGATGCGATTGCCACCGAGAGGGTTAGGACGGTCGAGCACGACGAATTCTTTATCATTTTCGGCAGCAGCCATCATACCCATACCCATAGTTGAGATGAAGGTGTAAGAACGGCAGCCAATGTCTTGAATATCATATACGATGACATCTACGTTTTCGAGCATTTCGGGTGTCGGTTTGCGTGTTTTGCCAAAGATAGAGTACATAGGCACTCCAGTGCGAGGGTCGACAGTGTTGTCGACGTGGTCGCCAGCATAGACGTCGCCACGCACGCCATGTTCGGGAGCAAAGAGAGCAACGAGTTGGATATCTTCTGCTTCGTGGAGAATGTCGATAGTAGATTTGAGATGAGAGTCGACACCAGTAGGGTTGGTGATGAGACCGACGCGTTTGCCTTTAAGGATATCAAAGTTTTGGTTGCGAAGAACTTCGATGCCAGGTTTTACTTTTGTTGTAGGTTGGTTGTTACAGCAACAAGCCGAAAGTGAAAATAGGCTTATGATTGTTGCTAAAATAGCAGGTAATAGTAGGTTTTTGTTCATTACTTAGTTTGTTTTATAATTTTTGCAAAGGTAAGAAATTTTGTTAATAATATTGTAATTTTTTTGTAAAAAATAAGTTTAGTTTTTATTTTGTACTTTAAGTAAAAATGCTTATCTTTGTAAATTAAATCGTTTTTTTTAAAACTGTATTTTGTAATGATGAATTTTATAGATATAATAAAGAATGGCGATGTGTTTTATCGTTTATCTTCAGTTGGTTATCTACCTCGTTGGTTGGTGTTGATGCTTGATGTACTGTTGTGTTTGGGAGCGTATATTTTGGCAGATCAATTGGCATATAGTTATTATTATTTTCAATTTGATGGAATTGAACTTTATGATTTGAGCAATATATTGATGGTTTTGGGGGTTCAGATAGTTTGGTTCTGGGTGTTTCATACATATCGTGGTATTGTTCGTTATTCAACATTTGTGGATATAACAAAATTGTTTGCTGCGATTGTTGCGAATGTTACAACTTTACTTGTTATACATTATGTGGGGATTATTTTTGGTGGAGATGGTGTTTTTCTTCGGTTAGGGATAGTTTTTTATGGTGTTTTTGCTTTTTTGTTTTTGATATTTTTGCGAGTTTTGGTAAAAACTTTATATGATGTTTTTGTTGTAGATTTAGGGAGTAGGCTTCCTATTGTGATTTATGGAACAAAGTCGGCTGGTATTTCTATTGCTAAGATGATTAGAGCAGAAACTAATTCGCGTTATCGCGTGGTTGGTTTTGTGGACGATAGAAAAAATCAAAATAAAGAGATTTTTGGTTTACCAATTTATTCAACGAAGAATAGTAATTTGATATCAGTATTGGAAAAAAAGAGGGTTAAGGCTATTGTAGTATCGCCTTTGAAACTTAGTGAAAATATGGTAACATCAGAGTTAAATATGTTTGTGGATGCAGGATTACAGCTTTTGATGATTCCTAAATTAACGAATTATAAAGAGGGAGATGAAGTTGGTGAATTTAATATTGAGCGTAATTTGCGTAAGATTCAGATTGAGGATTTGTTGGGGCGTAAGCCGATAGAGATAGATAAAACGCCTATCGCAAAGATGATTTCGGATAAGGTTGTGATGATTACGGGGGCTGCAGGTTCGATTGGGGGTGAGATAGTGCGTCAATTGTCAATATTTAAGCCGAAAAAATTGATTTTACTTGATAATGCAGAGACACCGTTGCATAACATTAAATTGGAGTTGACTGAAAAATTCCGTGATATTGAGTATGCATTTGTTGTGGCTGATGTGCGTATGCGAGATAGGATAGAGTCGGTTTTTGCAGAAATGCATCCAAATGTAGTGTTTCATGCTGCGGCATATAAACATGTGCCTTTGATGGAAGATAATCCTTCGGAATGTGTTTTGGCTAATGTTATGGGTTCGCGTAATGTTGCAGATATGGCGGTGAAATATGGGGTTAGTTCGTTTGTTATGGTTTCTACGGATAAAGCTGTTAATCCGACAAATGTGATGGGATGTTCGAAACGAGTTGCTGAGATATATGTGCAAAGTTTGGCTAAAAAATTGGATTTACAGGGTGGTAAAAAAACTCGATTTATAACAACTCGATTTGGTAATGTGTTAGGTTCTAATGGTTCTGTTATTCCTTTATTCCGTCAACAAATTGAAAAAGGTGGACCTGTAACAGTTACTCACCCTGATATAATACGTTATTTTATGACTATACCAGAGGCATGTCAGTTAGTCTTAGAGGCTGGAACGATTGGTAAAGGTGGTGAAATATTTATTTTTGATATGGGAATGCCTGTGAAGATTGCTGATTTGGCTAAAAAAATGATACGCTTGTCGGGATTAGAGCCAGGAATTGATATTCAAATTGAATATACAGGTTTGCGACCTGGAGAAAAATTGTATGAAGAATTGTTGAATGATGAAGAATTGGTGAAACCAACATCACATGATAAGATTATGATTGCTAATGTACGAGAGTATGATTATGATGAGATATTGCCAATGTATGATAAATTGTTTGAATATGGAAAGGCTAATCAGGATTATCTTGTTGTGCGTACGATGAAAGAGATGGTACCTGAATATAAATCGCAGAATTCGGTATATCAAAAAATTGATTCAGAATTGAAACAAAAGTAGGATAATATGGCTGTTGTAGATGTAGGACGAAAAGATTTTGTGTGGACGTTGTTAGCTACTTTTTTTAAAATAGGGGCTGGGGTATTGTTGTTTCCGTTTGTGTTGCGGATGTTGCCTGCAGAGTCTGTGGGCGTTTGGACAATATTCACAGTAATTGCTCAATTGACTTTTATTTTTGACTTTGGATTTAATACCTCTTTTGCTCGTAACGTGTCGTACGTCTTCAGTGGTGTTAGTTCATTGAAACGAGAGGGATATGAATCGGTTGAATCTTTGTTTATAAATCGTATTGATTATGAATTATTAGGTGGAACTATTCGTGCGATGCGTTATTTTTATTCAAGAATGGCGATTGTATTGTTTGTTTTGCTTGCTACATTGGGTACGTTTTATGTTTATACTTTGATGCAAGATTATGGAGGAAATGTAGGAGAAGTATATGTAGCATGGGCAATTTTAGTGTTGATAAATAGTTACAATTTATATACGTTGTACTATGAGGCATTGTTGAATGGGAAAGGATTGATAAAGCGAGTGCATCAAATAATTTTAGTGGGGAATGTTGTTTATATTGCGTTTGCTATAGTGTTGATTTTATTAGGAGGAGGATTGGTGGCAATTGTTTCTTCGCAAGCAATATCAGTGTTATTAGTACGTTTTTTGAGTAAACGAACTTTTTATACTAATGAAATTGTTGATGGACTGAGAGTTGCAGATGGAGCCAATTATAAGAATGTTTTGTCCGTAATTACACCAAATGCTGTTAAAGTTGGATTTACCTCGTTGGGAGGCTTTGTTATAAACAAATCTAGTATGTTTATCGGTTCATTATTTGTATCGTTGGAGATAATGGCTTCCTATGGGATTACTTTGCAGTTGTTAGTAGTAATTGGTATGTTGGCTGGGATTGTTACCCGAGTGTATATGCCGAAAGTGTTTCAGTGGCGTGTCGAAAATCGGATAGATTTGATAAAAAGAACGTTTTATTTATCAAGTATCGTGATGTTGTTTGTATTTGTTTTATCAGGTATTGTCATTGTTTTGTGGGGAGATTGGATGTTGGATATATTGAACAGTAGTACAATGTTGTTGCCTACGGGTTTATTGATATTGATTTTTGTTCAACACTATTTAGAATATAACCATTCAAATGCAGCGCAATATTTGTTGTCACGTAATGAAGTGCCATTTTTTAAGGCTTCATTGGTATCAGCTGTAGGGGTATTGATTTTATTGGGTGTATTTGTTGTTTGGTTGGATATGGGTATGTTAGGCATGATATTGGCTCCGATGATAGTTCAGGCTCTTTATCAAAATTGGAAATGGCCTTTAGAGGTCGTGAGAGAATTGAGAGTTAAGAAATAAAGAGTTTAATATTTACTATAAATGGCTTTATAGCGAATTAAGTTGGTAAATGATTTTAGTAAAATAGGCTTCATACTTCTTAGTATACTTCTTCATAGGATAACCATACCTTTCAAGATAGTGAACCGTACCTTCAAGTAACCTATTCCGAAGAAGTCCGCCAATTATTAAATCGCTAAATTAGTAATAAAATTTTACACACTTGAAACATTTTAGAACTATATAAATGTATGTTATTAATGAGTGAATCAAGTAAATTTCACTATTAGCAATAAGAAATCTAAAAATCTAATATATGAAAGGAATTGTTCTTGCAGGTGGTAGTGGTACACGTTTGTATCCTATAACAAAAGGTATTTCAAAACAGTTAATGCCGATTTATGACAAACCGATGGTTTATTATCCAATTTCAGTGTTAATGTTAGCTGGAATAAGAGAAATTTTGATTATTTCAACTCCACATGATTTACCAGGATTTAAACGTTTGTTAGGTGATGGTTCTGACTATGGTGTTCGTTTTGAATATGCCGAACAACCAAGTCCTGATGGATTGGCTCAAGCATTTACTATTGGAGCTGATTTTATTGGTACTGATGCGGCATGTCTTGTACTTGGTGATAATATTTTTCATGGTGCAGGGTTTACCGGTATGTTGAAAGAGGCAGTGCGTACTGCAGAGGAAGAACAAAAAGCAACTGTATTTGGTTATTGGGTAAATGACCCAGAGCGTTACGGTGTAGCTGAATTTGATGATAATGGGAATTGTTTGTCAATTGAAGAAAAACCAGTAAATCCAAAATCGAATTATGCAGTAGTTGGCTTGTATTTTTATCCAAATAAAGTTGTAGAAGTTGCGAGAAATATCAAACCATCAGCTCGTGGCGAGTATGAAATTACTACTGTCAATCAAGAATTTTTGGCAGCTGGAGAATTGAAAGTACAGACATTAGGTCGTGGATTTGCATGGCTTGATACAGGTACTCACGATTCACTTTCAGAAGCATCAACCTATATCGAAGTATTAGAAAAACGTCAAGGCTTGAAAATAGCCTGTCTTGAGGCAATAGCATATCGTCAAGGATGGATTACAGCAGAGCGGATGCATCAATTGGCTCAACCAATGATAAAAAATCAATATGGTCAATATCTTTTGAAAGTTGTAGATGAACTTAAAGTAACAGGCAAACCTAATTTGGATTGATTATGGAAGTAATAAAAACAGATATAGAAGGTTTAGTGATAATTGAACCTAAAATTTTTCGAGATTCACGAGGATATTTTTTTGAGAGTTTTTCGCAACGCGAATTTGAACAGAAAGTGCGTAAGATTAACTTCGTGCAAGACAATGAAAGTATGTCGAGTTATGGGGTGATGCGAGGTTTGCATTTTCAACGCCCGCCATTTGCACAAAGTAAATTGGTTCGTTGTGTAAAAGGTCGTGTGCTTGATGTAGCGGTTGATATTCGTAAAGGTTCACCTACATATGGACAGTATGTTGCGGTTGAGTTAAGTGAGGATAATCATCGTCAGTTTTTTGTGCCTCGAGGCTTTGCTCATGGTTTTGTAGTATTGAGTAATACAGCCGTTTTCCAATATAAATGTGATAATTTCTATGCGCCAGAGGCAGATGGAGGAATAAATATCAAAGATGACACTCTTGGTATAGATTGGCAAATACCGTTAGAAGAAGCAATACTTTCTGAAAAAGATACTAAGCATGTTTTCTTTAATGAATTTGATTCTCCATTTGATTATAATGTAAACCTTTATCCTGAATTTGAATAAAATGAAAAACATTCTTGTCACTGGAGCAAATGGTCAGCTCGGTAATGAAATGCGTATTATAGCTAAGTGTAGTGGCGATAATTACATTTTTACCGATGTTAATCAAGTTGAAGGAGTAGAAACTATCTATCTTGATATAACTGATTTAGACGCAGTTTTTCAGTGTGTTATTGATAATCATGTGGATGTCATAGTCAATTGTGCAGCATATACCAATGTAGATGCAGCAGAAACTAATGAGGTGTTAGCAGAAAAATTGAATGCTGAAGCACCTGAAAATCTTGCTAAAGCAATGAGAGAAGTTGATGGTTTGTTGATTCAAATATCAACCGATTATGTTTTTGGTAAAGAGCTTTATAATGTGCCATGTAAAGAGGATCAACAAGGTACTCCTACTGGTATTTATGGAATGAGTAAATTGCATGGTGAGCAACGAATACAGGCAGTGGGGTGTGATTATGTGATTATTCGTACTGCATGGCTGTATTCTGAGTTTGGTAAGAACTTTTGCAAAACAATGATGAGTCTCACCGTAACAAAACCACAATTGAAAGTAGTTTTCGACCAAGTAGGTACACCTACATATGCTTATGATTTAGCAAAGGCAATTGAAGTTGTAATTGAAAAATTCGATGGCTCACAAGTTGGTATTTATCATTATTCAAATGAGGGTGTATGTTCGTGGTTCGATTTTACTAAAATGATAGCAGAATACAATGGAACAATGGCTTGCGATATTCAACCATGTCATAGTGATGAATTTCCAAGTCCAGTGAAACGACCATCGTATTCGGTACTTGATAAAACAAAAATAAAAGAGGTTTTTGGTGTAAAAGTGCCATATTGGACAGATTCATTAAAAAAATGTATAAATAATTTGAAAAATTGATTTTATGAAACGCAATATAGTAATTACAGGTGGAGCTGGATTTATCGGTTCGCATGTGGTACGTTTGTTTGTAAACAAATATCCCGAATATAATATTATTAATGTCGATAAACTCACATATGCCGGCAATCTTGCCAATCTCAAAGATATCGAAGGCAAACCAAATTATAAATTTGTGAGGATGGATATTTGCGATTTTGCAGCTTTTTATCAATTGATGCAAGATGAGAAAGTGGATGGTATTATTCACCTTGCAGCCGAGAGTCATGTCGATCGAAGTATCAAAGACCCCTTTACGTTTGCGCGTACCAATGTTATGGGCACTCTTTCGCTCCTTCAAGCTGCGAAACTCTATTGGGAGTCTCAACCTGAAAAGTATGAAGGCAAACGCTTTTATCATATTTCAACTGACGAGGTCTATGGTGCATTGGAGATGACAAATCCCGAGGGTATCGAGCCTCCGTTCAAAACTGTAGCTTCGTCTGAAGGTCATAAAGCTTATGGCAAAGATTTCTTCTACGAAGATACAAAATACAATCCTCATTCACCATATTCAGCATCAAAGGCATCGTCAGATCACTTCGTTCGTGCTTTTCACGATACTTATGGTATGCCAACAATTGTAACAAATTGTTCGAATAATTATGGACCATATCAATTTCCAGAAAAATTGATACCATTGTTTATTAATAATATTCGTCATCGTAAACCACTTCCTGTATATGGTAAGGGTGAAAATGTGCGTGATTGGTTATTTGTAGAGGACCACGCACGAGCTATCGATTTGATATTCCACGAAGGCAAAATTGCTGATACATATAATATTGGAGGATTTAATGAGTGGAAAAATATCGATTTGATTAAGATTATGATTGCTACAGTCGATCGTATCTTAGGTAATCCTGAAGGATATAGTTTAGAGTTGATAACATACGTTACTGACCGTGCAGGGCACGACATGCGTTATGCTATAGATAGCACAAAACTTCAACGTGAATTAGGATGGGAACCATCGCTTCAATTCGAAGAAGGTATTGAGTGCACAGTGCGTTGGTATCTTGATAATCAAGAGTGGATGGATAAGATCACATCAGGTGAGTACGAGAAGTATTATGATGATATGTATAAGAATCGTTGATAATGGCTTTGATAGATAAAATATTATCAAAATTAGGAGCTTCAGAAACAAAAATTAAAGTATTTCGAAATCTGTATTGGGCTGTTTTAGGTAAGGTTGTAACATTACTCGGAGGACTTTTTGTAGGAATCCTTGTAGCTCGTTATTTAGGACCAGAACAATATGGATTGATGAGTTATGTTATTAGTTATGTATCCCTATTTCAGATTTTTGCTTCTTTTGGGATGGAAGGTATTGAAGTTAGAGAAATGTCTAAGGATGGTGTTGATGTTAATTTGATTTTGGGAACAGTATTTCGAATTAAACTTATACTTGCTATAATCACAGTTATTTTAGTTATTGGTACAGCATTGATTTTTGAAACGAGTAGTTTTACGATTTTTTTGATAGTGATATATTCGTTTTCAATAATCTTAAATCGTTTTTCTGTTATTAGAAGTTATTTTACGGCTATAGTTTGGAATGAGTATATTGTTAAAACAGAAATTTCGCGTACAATTTTGGGTGCTATCATTAAGATTATTCTTTTATTATGCAAAGCTCCTCTTTGGACTTTTGTTGTTGCTTCTGTTTTTGATATTGTTTTATTATCAGCAGGTTATATTTTGGCATATCAGACAAAAATTGCATCTATGTCATTATGGAAATATGATAGAAATATTGCTAAATATTTTTTAAAACAGTCATTTCCTTTAATGTTGTCTGGAGCTGCAGTTGTTATTTATCAGCGTATAGATCAAGTTATGATTGGGAATATGATAGATAAAGAAGCTGTTGGTCAATTTTCTGTGGCTGCAAGATTTGTAGAAGTTTTAATTTTTGTGCCAACAATAATTGCTCAAACAATAACACCTGTTTTAGTTAAGTTATGGAATCAAAGCGATAAAAATTTATATAAACAAAGGGTGCAACTTTTTATGAATGTAACTATATGGGGATGTTTATTGTTAGCGCTTTTTGTTTTTATTTTTTCTGATAAGTTAATTATTTACACATTTGGACGAGAGTATATTCCTGCAATTGCTTTATTGCAAGTGATGGTTTTTAAAACTTTTGGTATTGCTTTAGCTGCAACATCGGGGCAAATTATTGTTATTGAAGAACTTCAAAAATATGCAGTGATTCGCAATATATTGGGATGTTTTACTTGTATTGGATTAAATTTATTAATGATTCCTATTTTAGGTGTTATTGGGGCTGCATATGTTTCAATTATAGCAACAATAGTTTCTGGATGTTTGTCTCATTTATTTATACTTCAATATAGATCATTATTTTATATGCAGATTAAGGCAATTAGTTTGGGTTGGATTGATTTGTTTAAAATAAAAAGTTTACTAAAATAATTTATGAGAAAGTTACTATCTCTTTTTTTTACAGCTATAAAATATTATTTTTACGATGCTAAGAATTTTATTTATAATTCGATGGTTTTGGATTATAAAAAAACGCAACAACGTTTTTTGGGAAAAATAACTTTACATGCACATGTTGTTGAAAAAGGGTTAACAATGCCTGATATGAAACCCAATTTTGGGAAGGATAATTTATTTTATTTGATAGATTTATGTTTTGAATATGACAAATATAAATATGATATAAATCATATATTATTTGTTAGTGCAGTTTCTGTAGTTTTTGAGTATAAAATTGTTCATGAACATTTAGGTTTGATAGTAGATGCTGACACATTTAATAAGATTGAAATGTTATATAAAAATTTTAGTTTTATTAAGCCCGCATCTCAACCAAGTGTTACAAAAGAAGTTTTTTTTGCTAATAGTAGAGCTAATTTTTTTGATTTTGCTTTTAGTCGTCATTCTGTTAGATGTTTTGATGGTGTAGTTGATATGAATAAATTAAAATTAGCTATAGAATTGGCCCAAACAGCTCCGTCGGCATGTAATCGTCAGCCGAATAGAGTCCATGTTGTTTCAAAAGGGAGTAAATTATTTGATGATATTTTAAGTATTCAACAAGGAAATAGAGGTTTTGGATTTTTAGCGGATAAATTATTAATTGTTTCTGTTGATATTAGCTCTTATTGTATAATTAGAGAAAGGATGGGAATGTTTGTTGATGGTGGTATATATGTGATGAATTTATTATATTCTTTACACTATTATAATATTGCTGCATGTACATTGAATTGGTTTTATGAACCTATTGCTGATAATAAAATAAAATCTTTATTAGGAATTGAAAGTGAACAAGTTGTTGCAATATTAGCAATTGGTGATTTACCTCAAGAATTTAAATATGCCAAGTCTGATAGACTTGATATATCAAAAGTTTTGACTATACATTAATGTTATAATGAAAATAGGTATTTTAACTTTTCATAGAGCACATAATTATGGCGCTGTTTTACAGGCTTATGCGTTGAAAACATTTTTAAGGTCGCTTGGTCATAATGTAAAATTAATTGATTATTGGCCTTTATCTCATGAGAAAATTTATAAATTATGGGATAATGATGTGCTTAAAAATAAATCTTTTATCATTAGATTAAAAATAGTTATTAAGTTTTTGTTATTGTTTTTTAAGAAAAAGAAGCGAGTAGATAAATTTAATAATTTTATTTCTTCTTATTTGGAATTGAATAAAGAAATTAAATATTATAAATTAAGTTTGGCTGCAGATTTAGATGTTGATTGTATTATTTATGGGAGTGATCAAATTTGGCGTAATTGGATTACATCAGAAAGATATATTGGTTTTGATCCTACTTATTTTGGATATAATGTGGATTCTTCTATTCCTAAAATAACTTATGCTGCAAGCATGGGTATTATTAAATATACTAAGGAAGAGGAAGTTTTTTTACAAAAGGCAATTACAAATTTTTCAACCATTTTGGTCAGAGAAAAAAAACTATTTAATTTGTTAAATTCTTTTGATTATAAATCTAATATCGTTTGTGATCCTGTTTTTTTATTGTCCAAAAAACAATGGAATGATATTTTACCTCAAAGTAAGTACTTGACAAAGGAGTATGTTGTGTATTATCGATTATTGCCATCAGTTGAGGCTGAGAAATTAGCTTATGAAGTAGCTAAAAGATATGATTGTGAATTATTGATTATTGCAGCATCAGTTTCTTTGTCTTATAGAAAGAACGAGAGACAAACACTTTCTCCTTTAGAATTTATTCAAGTGATAAGAGATGCTAAATTTGTTATAGCTACATCTTTTCATGGAACTGCATTTTCTTTGATTTTTGAAAAACAATTTTATACTTTAGGTTTAGGAGCTAATAGTGATAGAGTTTTAACATTGTTTGATAATTTAGGTTTAAAAGAACGATATATCGAAGATTTCAGTAAAGTTAATTTTCACGATATAGATTATTCTGATGTGAAAAATAAATTGAGTAATATGATATATAATTCAAAGAAGTTATTAAATGAGGCATTGGATATTTGATATTTAAATAAGTAAGTGATGAAATTTAATATTTATGATATAATAATTGTTGTTGTAATTGCTTTACAAGCGATGGGATTGGTGCAAATTTGGATTGTTTCGTCGTTGTTGTTGTCTGCTATTATTTGCTTCCCTTGTGCAATTATGCAATTTACTAATATAATTCGAGTTCATAAAATTAAATCAATAATTTTATTTTTTTTGTGTTGGTTTATATATGCTAGTTGTTCAATAGTTTGGACAATTGATGAGGATGGTGTTGCTTTAACTAGTTTGTATGAATTTATGTTATATTTGATTGTTTTTATAGGATTATTTTATTGTATAAAAAAATCAAATACACCACAGAAATCGTTTTTATTAGGTTGGACATTATTATCGCTTCTTACTTTTCCTATTGCATTTTGGGAAATTAATACTGGATTGCATTTACCTTTTTGTTACACCGAAGGTTTTGAAATAACAGGAGCCGATGGATTAACTGAAGAGCGTATATTTGCATCTACAACTTTTGCAAATCTGAATACTTATGTTTCGTTATTGTGTGTGTGTTTGCCTTTTATGTTTTCTGCTATTTTTGTTTATGATAGATATAAATGGTTCTTTTTTGTAGTGTCTATTATATCTATTGTGTTGTTATTGATAAATTCTTCAAGAGGCGGAATGTTGGTTATTATTATTGATTTGTTTTTATTTTTATGGTTTTATTATCGGTCAAATTTACAATATAAGTCTATAGTTTCTGTTTTGGTTTTTGTTATAGCGGCTTATTTTTTAGGGATGTATGGTGATATTTTGTTTAATCAACTTTTAGGACGTTTGGATTCTTTGTCTAATAGTGGTTCTAGTTTATTTGAGGATTCATACCGTGGAGATTTGATTATTTTTGGGTTGGAGTTGAGTTTTACTTCTTTTGGAATAGGTTGGGGTATAGAGTCCATGAATGAAGCTTATGCGAAAATGACACCAGTTACTATACATCGGGCACATAATTTTGTTGTTGAGTTTTTGATTGTTTATGGATGGCCATTGTTTATTGTGTTTGCATATTTTTTTATAAGGTCTTTATTGAAAATAATTAGGGATTATGATTTGGGTATTACCTATTTAGGATATGCAATATTATGTTCTTTTTTGCCATGGATGGTAATTGATGATACTTTTTTTGAACGTAAATTTGTTTGGTTTTTTCTAATGACTATTTTTCTTTTACCACATATCAAAGTTGAAGAAGAGTTTTAATTTATAATCTAATAATTTATGAGAGTTTTGTATTTTGCTCCAACTTCAACATTATATGGAGATAATATAGCTTTGTTGAATATATTGTCTGTTTTTGTAAAAAAAGGGATTGAACCATATATTATAACTTCGAGAAAAGGTGATTTTACTGCTAAATTAGATGAGTTGGGTTATGGTTATTCAACAATGAATTTCGGTCAAGTTTTATGGCCGAAATTAAATGCATTTAGAGATTATTTATTTTTTCTACCTCGTATAGTTATCTATTTGTTGTGGTTTAATTCTGTTTTTTATTTGTTTTTTAAATTAAGAAAAATAATTAGGGAGTTTAAGCCAAATTTAATACATACAAATAATAGTTGTGTATATACAGGAATACTAGTAGCTAAACTTTTTAGGATAAAGCATGTGCAACATATACGTGAATTTACTGAATTAAGTTTTAATCGTAAATATTTTCCTTTTAAGAAATATTTTTTGCGAAAATTTAATCAGGATTGGAATAATAATATTTTTATTACAAAGGGAGTAAAAGATTTATGGAATGTGAATCTTTCTGTTTCAAATAGAGTTATTTATGATGGTGTTTTTTCTGAAAGTTTCTTTTTGAAAAAGGAAAATAATAAGAAACCTTATTTTTTATATGTTGGTAGGTTAGTTAAGGATAAAGGAGTCTTAGAATTATTAAAAGAATTTTATTTGTTTTGTCAATATAATGATGATATAAATTTGAAGATTGTAGGTAGTGGGGATGAAATATATCAAAAAGAAATAGAATTGTTTGTTTCTGAAAAAAAGATATCAAATAGGGTTGAATTTTTAGGATATAGACGCGATGTATATGATTTAATGGGGCGAGCTATGGCTGTGTTTATTCCTTCTTATTATGAGGGTTTTTGTTTTATTCCTGTTGAGGCTACTATAAATGGAACACTTGTAGTTGCTCGTAATACAACAGGAATAAAAGAACAATTTGAAAACGGATTGTCGATGACTGGAGAGGAGATAGGTTTTAGATTTAATGAATATGAGGAAATATCAACAATTATGAAAAAGATTGTTGAAAAGGGGGTAGAATATTATTATCCTATGATAGAGAGAGCGCAGAGAGTTGTTAAGCTATACACTATTGAGAATAGTGCAGAGAGTGTATATAATTATTATTGTGATATTTTGAAAAATTGATAATATATGTCAGAACAAAAGAGAAAAGCTCGTGTTATAGCTTTTTATTTGCCTCAATTTCATCCAATCCCAGAAAATGATAAATGGTGGGGTAAAGGTTTTACTGAGTGGACAAATGTAGGAAAAGCTAAACCTTTGTTTATGGGGCATTATCAGCCACGTGTACCTGCAGACTTGGGGTATTATGATTTACGTATGCCTGAGGTTCGTGAAGCTCAAGCAGATATGGCAAGAGAAGCTGGAATTGAAGGCTTTTGTTATTGGCATTATTGGTTTGGAAATGATAAAATGTTGCTTGAACGTCCTTTTAAAGAGGTTTTAGAATCAGGTAATCCAGATTTTCCTTTTTGTTTAGGTTGGGCCAATCATTCATGGACCAATAAGACTTGGGAGGTTGGAACTAAAAAGGTGAAAGAAGATTTTCTAATGCAAATGCATTATTCGGTAGAAGATTATATAAAACATTTTGATTATGTTCTACCTGCTTTTAAAGATAAGCGTTATATTTGTGTAGATGGTAAACCTCTCTTTTTAATTTTTAGGCCGTTGGATATTCCTAGTGTAAAAGAGTTTATTGATTTATGGCAACAAAAAGCAAAGGATAATGGGTTGAAAGGAATTCATTTTGTGGGTATATCTCCTTCTATAGATGTTGATAATCAGAAAACAATTGATGTTTTGAGAAGAAAAGTAAAGAGCCAAGGAGATATTTTGTATCCAAAATTGTTTGATTCTGGTTTTGATGCGGTAAATTCAAGAGGTGTTTTTAGAGCTGAGTTATTAGCACGTTCTTTGTTTAATATTGTAAAACGTTATGTTTTAAGGGTGTTATTTAATCATTTTGTTTTGGCAAAAATGCCTCAAAAGGAAATAAATAAATATATGTATGATGAATATGATAAGTTAGAAAATGTTTATCCTACGTTATTGCCTAATTGGGATCGCTCTGCTCGTAGCGGAAAGCAAGCTCGTATATATACGGATAGTACGCCAGAAGTTTTTAAAGAGCAATTACTCTCTGCCTTAAGTTTATTAGAAGATAAAAATGATGAGCATAAAATACTATTTTTGCAATCGTGGAATGAGTGGGCAGAGGGCAATTATGTTGAGCCCGATTTGAAATATGGTCATGGTTTTTTGAATGTTATAAAAGAGTGTATTTTGAACTAAATTTATTTTAAAAATGCTAGATTTTAAATTTTCAGTATGCATGTCGGTTTATAAAAATGATAGACCGGAGTATGTTGATATTGCAATTCAAAGTATTTTTATTAAGCAAACAGTTAAACCTAATGAAATAGTTTTGGTAGTTGATGGTCCTATTTCAATGGAGTTAGAAAGTTTGATTGATAATTATGCTACAAAATATTCTGAAATTTTTACTATTATTAAATTAGAAAAAAATCAGGGACTAGGTAATGCGTTACGAGTTGCTGTTGTGAAAGCAAAATATGATTGGGTAGCAAGAATGGATAGTGATGATATTGCAGCTCCAGATAGATTTGAAAAACAAAAGTCATTTTTGCAAGAAAATTTAGATGTTGATATTGTAGGGGGACAAATAACTGAATTTATTGATGTTGAGTCTAATATTGTTGGACTTAGAAATGTACCTTTGTTATCTGCTGATATCAATGTTTATATAAAAGATCGTTGTCCGTTTAATCATATGACAGTGATGTTTCGTAAAGATAAAATATTGGCAGTTGGCAACTATATAGATTGGCATTATAATGAGGATTATTTTTTATGGATAAGAATGTTTTTGGCAGGATGTCAATTTGCAAATTTGCCTGAGGTTTTGGTTAATGTACGAGTTGGAAAAGAGATGTATCAAAGACGTGGTGGATGGAAATATTTTTTTAGTGAGGCTAAATTGCAAAAATATATGTTTGATAATAACATTATAGGTATTATTCGTTTTGCGTATAATATTTTTGGTCGATTTGTAATACAGGTTTTAATGCCAAATAAATTGAGAGGTTTTGTTTTTCAAAAACTATTTAGAGTAAAATAAAGGATATGAATATTTTAATTTTGGCAGATTTAGTTACTTTTTCAGGTGTTGGTAATTATATTCGTTATTTGACAACTTCTCTTGTCGAGCGAGGGAATAAAGTGGTAATAGCTACAGCACAAGATGATTTACATATAGAAGGTGTTAAAACTTTTTTATTAAGACCAATCAATGTTAATCCGATTATTATTCTTTTTAATATAAGTTTTTTACACTCTATAATAAAGGAATATTCAATAGATATTATACATACAAATCACAGAATGAGTTCTTTTTTGGTGGGAGTATATAATTTTTTTTATCCACATATACCAATGGTATGGACATCTCATTCTGGAGCATTTCCTATGAATTTTATAAAGAAAATAATGGGATATTATGGAGAAAAGAATATAGCAATATCTTCTGATAGCGAAAGATTTATGTTGGATGTATTGAAGATATCAGAAAAATCAATTATGAAAGTTTATAATGGTGTTGATGATAAAAATTTATTTAAATTATCTGACTTTGAATCTTTAAATTTAAAAAAGAAATGGAATATACCTTTGAATAAGATTACTTTTGTGGTTCATGGTCGGATTGCTCATGCAAAAGGTATAGATTTTTTGATTGATACTATTGGTGATTTAGATAAAAAGTATAAAGATAGAATTGTTATTGTTTGTTCTGGTAGTATTGAAAATAATTTATATTATGAAGAGATAAAACGCTTAATTATCGAAAAGAATTTGCAAGATATTTTTATATTTGTTGGATGGTGTAATTCAAGAGAAATTTTAGGAATAGCAGATTTAATGTTGCAGCCAAGTAGGCGAGAAGGTTTTCCATTGGCTGATGTTGAGGCGTTTTTTATGGAGCTTCCAGTTATTCGTACTATGGTTGGTGGGTTTGAAGATATGAGAGATATATGTGTTGGTATTCCATTTGGTGATAAAGAAGCGTTTTTATTTCAAATAAAATCTTTTATTGATAATCCATCGCAATTTTCAGATATGGTACAAAAAGCAAAAGTAAAAGCTTTAGAGCAATTTACCTTAGAAACTATGGTTACTAAAACTTATGATGTTTATTTGTCAGCAATAAAATCTGTTAATAATAAATAAAATATTATTTTGTTATGGTGAAAAAATATAAAAAAGGTTATACAACAGGTGTTTTTGACATGTTTCATATTGGGCATTTAAATATACTGCGTAGAGCCAAGGAGCAATGCGATTTTTTGATTGTAGGTGTTACGACAGATAAACTATGTTATGATCGAAAAAATAAATATCCAATAATTAAAGAAACAGATAGGGTTGCAATAGTAGAGGCTATTCGTTATGTCGATGAGGTAGTTTATCAATTTGATATGGATAAATTACGAGCTGTTAGTGATTTAGGTTGCGATGTTGTTTTTGTGGGTAGTGATTGGCAGGGAACTGACACTTGGATTAAATATGAGCGTGAATTTAATAATATAGGAGTAGATGTTGTGTATCTATCTCATACAGATGGCATTTCTTCGTCTATATTAAAAGAAAAAATTAATAGTTGATATGGTGGATATAAAAATTTTACAAAAGAAAATATTAGAAGTTATTTTGTATTTAGATAGTTTCTGTAAAGAACATCAAATTGAATATTATTTGATGGGAGGTAGTGCTTTGGGTGCGTTGCGTCATAATGGTTTTATTCCATGGGATGATGATTTAGATGTTTTTATGACATACGATAATTATTGTAAGTTTATAGATTGTGCAAAAAAATATCTTGATACAGACCATTTTTATCTTCAAGAAGAAAATACAGCAGAATGGCCAATGTTTTTTACTAAATTAAGAATGAATGGAACAACCTTTATTGAAGAAAACACGCAGGATTCAGAGATGCATCAAGGTGTATTTATTGATATCATGTGTCTTAATAATGTATCTAATAATCAGTTTTATCGTTTTGGACAATATATTTCAGCACTTTTATTAACTGCACAAACAATTGATAAGCGAGGATATAAGTATAATACTTCTTTGAAAAAGAAAGTGGCTATGATTTTTGCACGATTTTTTGTTAGAGGTAGAGTAAAAGTTTTTTTGTTGAATTTTGTTCGTAGTTTGAATAATAAAAATACGGATCTTGTAGGTCATTTTTTTGGTAAAGCTCCATATCACAAAACATCTTTTCCTAAAAAATGGTTAGGAACTATGAGATATGTTGATTTTGATAGAGAAAAATTACCAGTACCAGAAAAAGCAGAAGAATATTTAACTTTGAGATTTGGTAATTGGCAAAAAATGCCAGATCAAAAAACGTTAGACAAATATCCTGTTCATGCATTATTTGTTGATTTAGAAAAAGATTATACTGAATATGTCAAAAAAGGATATGATTTTAAAAATAATATTTGATAGAATAATGGCTTTGTTTGGACTTGTATTTTTAAGTCCTATGTTATTAATTGTTGCTATTTTGATAAAATTGAAAATGCCAGGTGGTCCTATTATTTTCTCGCAAAAGCGTGTCGGACAACACGGAAAACTATTTACGATGTACAAGTTTCGTAGTATGACAGTTGGGCATGGCGGTTCTTCTATTTCTGTAGCAGGCGAAAGTCGCATAACCCCATTAGGTGCTAAATTGCGTAAATACAAGTTAGATGAATTGCCTGAATTGTGGAATGTATTGATTGGAGATATGAGTTTTGTTGGCCCTCGTCCTGATGTGCCTGGCTATGTTGATATATTAGAGGGAAATAATCGAAGAGTTTTAGAATTAAAACCTGGTATTACAGGTCCTGCAAGTCTTAAATATCGTAATGAAGAAGAAATTTTGGCTATGCAAGACGATCCTATTAAATATAATGATGAAGTTATTTTTCCTGATAAGGTGAAAATCAATCTTAAATATTTAGATAATTGGTCTTTTTTTGAAGACATTAAAATCATAATATATACAATATTAAGTAAAGATTATGACTAAAAAAATATGGCTTTCGCTTGCTCATATGTCGGGTCGTGAGCAAGATTTTATAAAAGAAGCTTTTGATACGAACTGGGTAGTGCCATTGGGTCCGAATGTTAATGGTTTCGAGGCTGATTTAGAAAAATATATAGGTGAAAATAAACATGTAGTAGCTCTTTCTGCTGGTACAGCTGCATTGCATCTTGCACTTGTTATGCTTGGCGTTAAAGCTGGCGACGAGGTGATATGCCAAAGCTTCACATTTGCAGCTTCTGCCAATCCTATCACTTACCTTGGCGCGACTCCTGTTTTTGTCGATAGTGAGTTAGATACTTGGAATATAGATCCTCAATTGCTTGAACAAGCAATTATTGATCGTAAAGAAAAAACAGGTAAATATCCTAAAGCAATTATTCCTGTGCATCTTTATGGTATGCCTGCCAAGATGGATGAGATTATGGCGATTGCCAACCGTTATTGTATTCCTGTACTCGAAGATGCAGCCGAAGCATTAGGTTCTACCTATAAAGGACAGGCTTGTGGTACATTTGGTGAGTATGGCGTATTGTCATTTAATGGCAACAAAATGATTACCACTTCTGGTGGTGGTGCATTGGTTACTCCTACTACTGAAACAAAACAACGTGTAATGTTCTATGCTACTCAAGCGCGTGAAAATGCGCCTCATTATCAGCACGAAGTGATAGGGTATAACTACCGTATGAGTAACATTTGTGCTGGCATAGGTCGTGGACAGATGTATGTCCTTGATGAGCATGTAGCTCGTCGTCGCGAGATACATTCTTTATACACCGAACTCCTAAAAGATGTTGAAGGCATTGCTGTCATGCAACGTCCTTCTGAGGAATACGACTCTAATTTTTGGCTCACTTGTATACTTGTTAATCCCGAAAAAGCTGGTTTTACTCGTGAAGATTTACGTCTAAAAATGGATGAAGAGCAAATCGAAACTCGCCCTCTCTGGAAACCTATGCACCTTCAACCTGTATTTGCCAACGTTCCTACGTATGTTAATGGTGTTAGCGAGGCTCTATTTAATGATGGTCTATGTCTTCCTTCTGGTCCTATGTGTACCGATGAAGATATACAGCGTGTCGCTAAAGTCATTACTGATTATAAAAACTAAACGTGTTTAATCTCTAAAAGTTTAAAAATATGAAAATAGCAGTAGCAGGAACAGGATACGTTGGCTTGTCAATTGCAACATTATTAGCTCAACACCAAGATGTTGTGGCTGTTGATATCGTGCCCGAGCGTGTCGATTTAGTTAATAAACGCATATCTCCTATCCAAGACGAATATATTGAGAAGTTTTTTCTCGAAAAACCTCTTAATTTGACAGCTACATTAGATGCAGAAAAAGCATATAGTGATGCAGAATTCGTGGTTATTGCAGCTCCAACAAACTATGACCCGCAGAAGAACTTTTTTGACACTTCAGCTGTCGAAAATGTTATTCAGTTGGTTATGAAATATAACCCGAATGCCGTGATGGTCATCAAATCTACCATCCCCGTAGGCTTCACTGCCAATGTGCGTCAAAAATATAATACCGACAAAATCATATTCTCTCCCGAGTTTCTTCGCGAGTCTAAAGCTCTCTATGACAATCTCTATCCATCTCGCATAATCGTTGGCACCGATATGTCCAACCCCTATCTTGTCGAAAAAGCAAAAGTTTTCGCTAAACTACTTCAAGAGGGTGCCATAAAGCAAGATGTCGAAACTCTTTTTATGGGATTCACCGAGGCCGAAGCTGTCAAACTCTTTGCCAACACCTATTTAGCTCTTCGTGTATCGTTCTTCAACGAACTCGACACTTATGCCGAACTCAAAGGACTTAATACTCAACAAATCATCGATGGCGTCTGCCTCGATCCTCGCATCGGTTCGCATTACAACAACCCATCTTTTGGCTATGGCGGATATTGCTTGCCTAAAGACACAAAACAGTTACTTGCAAACTATGAAGATGTGCCTCAAAATTTAGTTAAAGCCATCGTTGATAGCAATCGCACGCGTAAAGATTTCATTTCCGACCGTGTACTCGAACTTGCTGGTTATTATAGTTATACCAATAATAGTTATAATTCATCTCAAGAGCGTGAGTGTGTGATAGGTGTCTATCGACTCACCATGAAAAGCAACTCCGACAATTTCCGCCAATCTTCAATTCAAGGTGTGATGAAACGTGTCAAAGCCAAGGGTGCGAAGGTGATTATCTATGAGCCAACGCTCGAAGACGGCACAACATTCTTTGGCAGTTTAGTTGTTAATGATTTGGCCAAATTCAAGGCAATGAGCAACTCAATTATTGCCAATCGCTACGATAGTGTCCTTGATGATGTAGTCGAAAAAGTCTACACCCGCGACATATTCAAACGCGACTAATTTCATACTCCAAAAATACACACTCTCATTGTGTATTCGCTCTTTAAAAATCCAAAATTTAAATATACTATAGAGATACCTGCACCTTAGGTGTGCCTTATCTTAAAAATACACATTCTCATTGTGTATTCACTCAAAATAATGACAATAAAAAATCCAAAAATAGAGCTATTAAGCCCTGCCAAGAATCTCGAAGTAGGCATCGCCGCCATCAATCATGGTGCCGACGCTGTCTACATCGGGCCCTCTCAATTTGGTGCACGCGTGGCGGCTGGCAATTCTGTTTCCGATATTGCTCAATTGGTCGAATATGCCCACAAGTATTACGCCCGTGTCTATGTCACTCTCAACACTATTCTAAAAGATGACGAATTAGAGCCAGCTCGTCTCTTAGTCAATGATTTATACAACGCAGGCGTGGATGCTCTCATCGTGCAAGATATGGCTCTATTGCAAATGGATCTTCCTCCTATTGCTCTTCACGCCAGCACTCAATGCGACACTCGCACTGTCGAAAAGGTCCGATTCCTCGAGCAATGTGGCTTCGAGCAAGTTGTCCTTGCCCGCGAAACCTCTCTTGACACTATGCGCCAAATGTCCGAGCAAACCAACGTTGCCCTCGAGGCTTTTGTCCACGGTGCTCTATGTGTCTCATATAGTGGGCAATGCTATCTTAGCGAAGCTGCTCGTGGTCGCAGTGCCAATCGTGGAGCGTGTGCACAGATGTGCCGTTTGCCTTACGACCTCATTGATGGCGAGGGCAATACAATAGTTGCAAAAAAACACCTCTTGTCTCTCAAAGATTTCGACGCATCTCGCTATATTGCCGAGATGATCAACGCTGGCATCACCTCTTTCAAGGTCGAAGGCCGTCTCAAAGATATTGATTACGTAAAAAACATCACTGCCTATTATCGTCGCCAATTCGACGCAATCCTCGAAGGCTCACCTCGCCGTGCATCTTCATCTGGCAAAACTACTTTTTTCTTCGAGCCTAACCCTAAAAAGACCTTCTATCGTGGTGCTACCGACTATTTCCTCGAAGGCCGCAAGCGCGACATTTGGTCATTCGACACCCCTAAGTCTTTGGGCGAACCTATTGGTAAAGTCAAAGACGTATGGCGCAATGCATTGAGCATTAACACAAAATCCGTTATTGCCAATGGCGACGGATTATGCTATCTCAACAAAAAAGGCGAGTTCGAAGGCTTCCGTGTCAATAGGGTAGAGTCGGGCAGACTCCTTCCGCTCACTATGCCTAAAATCGAGAAGGGCACGCTTGTCTATCGCAATTCTGATGTCGCTTTCGAGCGTATTTTAGCAGGCAAAACCGCCGAACGTAAAATCTCTATTGACCTAAAAGTTTCTTTACATTCTGCTCCTTGCTCTTTGCTCCTTTCTGCAGTCGATTCCGATGGTGTCTCTACTTCAATCACTATTGATTATGTAGGCGACAAAGCCAACAATCCCGACAAAATGCTCGACACTTGGCGCACTCAGTTATCTAAATTAGGTGGCACAATCTTTGAATCTCATACAATCGACCTCTCTGCGCTAAACGAGCCTCTCTTTATCCCTGTATCTCAAATAGCCGAGTGGCGTCGTCAGTTAGTCGAACTCCATGAGGCTAATCGCTCAAAAGCCTACAAACGTTCATTAATCGAAATACAACCAACTACGCATCAATACGTTACTGCTGATTTAGACTATCGTGCAAATATCTACAACTCTCAAGCAAAAGCCTTCTACGAGCAACATGGTTGTAATGTCAAGCAAATGGCATTCGAACAACTACATCAGCCTAATGCCGAACTTATGCGCACCAAACATTGCATTCGTTACGCCCTCGGCCTATGCAAAAAAGAAAACCCAAAATCACAGATCAAAGAACTATACATCCAAAACGGCACCGACCGCTTCCGTCTCGAATTCGATTGCCGCAACTGCGAAATGATTGTATTTAATTCATAATTTGGGGATTAAAGTAGAGCTAATACTGAATAGTAATTTTCAATTTTCAACTTAAATATTATGGAACATCAAACACCAACGCCTCACATTGGGGCAAAATATGGCGAAATCGCCAAGACTGTCTTTATGGCAGGCGACCCATTGCGTGCTAAATTCATGGCAGAACGTTATCTCGAGAATCCTGTGCAATTCAACAACGTGCGTGGCATGCTTGGTTTCACAGGCACCTACAAAGGTCATCGCGTGTCAATCATGGGTCATGGTATGGGTATTCCTTCTATTGGTATTTACACATACGAGTTGTTCAACTTCTACGACGTCGACACTATTGTGCGTGTAGGTTCGGCTGGTGCATACCACAAAGACCTCCATATTGGCGACATCGTCATCGGTTTGGGCGCATGTACTAATAGCAACTATGCTTCTCAATACGGTCTTCCAGGCACATTTGCTCCTATTGCCGACTTCGAATTGGCTCGCAAGGCTGCTGCTAAAGCCGAAGAGTTGGGCTATCGCTACATGGTGGGCAACATCTATTCGAGCGACGTATTCTACGAAGACACTCCATCGGCTGAGAAATGGGCTAAAATGGGCGTACTTGCCGTAGAAATGGAGGCACCTGCTCTCTATTGCAATGCTGCTCGTGCTGGCAAACGTGCTTTGGTCATCTGCACAGTGTCGGACTGTATCTTCACAGGCGAGGTTACAACTCCCGAAGAACGCCAAACTACCTTCACCAAAATGATGGACGTAGCTCTCGGTCTGCTCGACTAATCTACTTGAGTATTATAGACATAAAAAAGACGCAATCAACTCAGAGTTGGTTGCGTCTTTTCTGTGTGTAGTATCTTCTTGTTTTGGAAATACTTACTTAGTCTTATAAGCGCAGCGAACTTTGCCTTTTTGTATGTTTTGGAGTTTAGTGCCAATCATTTGGCGGCGGAGTGGTGATACTCTGTCTGTGAATACATGGCCTTCGAGGTGGTCATATTCGTGTTGCACGATGCGAGCAAAGAAGCCTTTGAAAGTTTCGGTGTGTTCTACAAAGTTTTCGTCAAAATAGTGCACAGTTACTTCAGTTGGGCGAGTGACTTTTTCGTGAATGCCAGGCACACTTAAACATCCTTCTTCGTAGGCAATAGTCTCTTCGCTATGGTCGATTATTTCAGGATTGATAAATACGCGTTTAGCTGTTTCGATTTCAGGAAAATCCTCTTGCATAGGTGTTGCATCAATCACGAATAGGCGGATAGCGAGTCCGATTTGAGGAGCAGCAAGCCCTACACCATCAGAGTTGTACATAGTTTGAAACATATTGTCGAGCAATTCTGAGAGGTTAGGGTAGTCGGCTGTGATGTTCTCAGTCTCTTTGCGGAGCACTGGTTGTCCTAATAAGTAAATTGGAAGTATCATAATAAGTTGAATGTTAAAAGTTAAAAGTTGAAAGTTTTTTGAGTTGAAAGTTGAATTGAAGGGGTTATATTAGATTTCACATTTTAACTTTTTATCGTCAAAAGCTCAAAGTCCTTCGGTTCTAATTTTGTATTTTATAGTACATTTAGTACTTGTTCTTTGATTTGTTCGAGTTCGTCTTTCATTTTCACTACGATGATTTGCATTTCGCTATGGTTTGATTTCGAGCCTAAAGTATTGATTTCGCGACCCATTTCTTGTGCGATGAAACCAAGTTTTTTGCCTGGAGCATGTTCTTTGTCCATAGTTTCGATGAAATACTTGAGGTGATTGCGAAGACGCACTTTTTCTTCGTTTATGTCCAACTTCTCAATGTAGAATATCATCTCTTGTTCGAGACGATTGCGGTCAACGGCAATTTTGTCTTCGAGAGTTTTTAGTCCCTCTTCTATGCGCGATTTGATTTTTGTAAGGCGTTCGCTTTCGTAAGGTTCTACTTCGGCGAGCAGATTGCCAATACGATTGATTTTTTCGATAAACATATTTTGTAGCGAGCGACCTTCTTGTATGCGGAAAGATTCGATTTGGGCAAATGCCTCATCAAGCAAGCGAAGTATTACGTTCCATTCCTCTTCGTCGAGCACCGACATTTCGGTTTTTAGCACCTCTGGCATGCGTAGTATGACCTCTATCATATTGGCAGGAACGGGCATGTTCAGCGCGGTGCAAGTGTCGGTTATTTGTCCTTTATAGTTCTCGACAACAGCTTGATTGATGCGAGTTGCGGCAGTAGCACCGGCATCTTCTATGTATAGCGAGAGGTCAATTTTGCCACGTTCAAGTCGAGCAGCAATGGCATTGCGCAGTTCGATATCTTTCTCACGATAGAGAGCTGCAATGCGAGTTTGCACGTCTAATTGTTTAGAATTGAGCGATTTGATTTCTATGACAATTTTCTTGTTATTATATTCGCAAGAGGCCTTGCCGAAGCCAGTCATTGAGTGAAGCATTTTATGTAGTTAGTAGTTAGTAAATAGCAGTGTTTATGACTATATGTTGATTTTTACTTTAAATTGCAAAGTTACGATTTTTTTGTGGATTATTCAAGTTTTCGGGGATATAAAGTGATACTTTTTTGTTTGAAGGTTTTATTTGGGTATTTCTTTTGTGTTGTTTACTTTATAGTATGTTTATAGTATATTTATAGTATATTTATCCTATATTTATAGTATATTTATCATATGTTGTAGTATAGGTGATGATGGGGAGTTGGTATGGTTTGTTATTTTGGGAGGGGGTGGATGAGTTTGTAGTGTTAAAAAAATGTAATTTTATTGTCTTTTAATTCATAATATTTTTGTAACTTTGCAACTTTATTTTTTATAATGTTATTTTTAATTTTTTTAAATTTTCAATTCTCAATTAAATTATGAATTGGTTACATGATTTGGTATTTGGTACGGGTATTGGGCATAGTGTTATGTTGTTGTCTATCTGTATTGTGTGCGGTATTTTGCTTGGTAAAATCAAGATTTTTGGTATTTCGCTTGGCATTACTTTTGTGCTTTTTGTGGGTATTCTTATGGGGCATTTTGGTATCACAATGAACCATGAAGTGATGCACTTTATGAAAGAATTTGGTCTTATTTTGTTCGTTTTCTCTGTCGGAATGCAAGTTGGACCAGGTTTCTTCTCTTCGTTTAAGCAGGGTGGCGTGACGCTTAACCTATTGGCTACTGGGGTTGTTCTTCTCGGTGTGGTTACTACGATTGTGCTACATTTTATTACAGGATTGCCAATGCAAACTATGGTGGGTATCCTCTCAGGTGCTGTGACTAACACTCCGGGTCTTGGTGCTGCGCAAACTGCTTTCGCTGATATGAATGGTGGAGTGGCGGATAATTCAATTGCACTTGGTTATGCGGTGTGTTATCCGCTTGGTGTTATTGGTATCATCTTGGCTATTATTGCAATACGTTATATATTCCGTGTTAATTTCAAGAAAGAGCAAGACGAACTTGATGCCCTCGACAATACTGCTGCTAATCAAGCGAAACTTTATAGTCTTGAGGTGCATAATCCTGCCGTGTTTGGTCATACTGTGGCAGAAGTGGCTAAATTGCTTGTTCATCGTGAGTTGGTTATTAGCCGTGTGCTTCACATTGATGGACGTATGGAGATGGCTTCGTCTAATACTGTCTTGAATGAAGGTGATAAGGTGTTTGTTATCACTATTGAGTCGGATATTGATGTGATTTCTACTATTATAGGTAATGTGATTGAGATGAAACCAGACGAGTGGTATAAACTCGATAAGAGCTTTGTTTCGCGTCGTATTCTTGTTACTAAAAACGAACTCAATGGCAAACGTCTTGGCGAACTTAACCTCCGTCGCTCTTACAATATCAATATTTCGCGTATCAACCGTGCTGGTGTTGACCTTGTAGCACGTCCTAATCTTGTGCTTCAAATGGGCGACCGTTTGACAGTAGTTGGTTCAGAAGAGGATGTTCGTAAGGTAGAGAACATTGTGGGTAACAGTATGAAACACCTCAACGAGCCACACCTTGTTACTCTCTTCCTCGGTATATTCCTTGGCGTATTCCTCGGTAGCATCCCTATGATGTTCCCTGGTATTCCTCAACCAGTGAAACTTGGTCTTGCAGGCGGTCCGCTTATCGTGGCTATCCTCGTTTCTCGTTTCGGTTATAAATACAAACTCATCACATATAACACCGTGAGTGCCAACCTTATGCTTCGTGAAATCGGTATTACGCTATTCCTTGCTTGTGTGGGTATTGGTGCAGGCGATGGATTTGTTGACACTATCGTAAATAAAGGTGGTCTTCAATGGATTGGTTATGGTTTCATCATCACATTCTTGCCACTTCTTATAATGGGTATTATCGGACGTTTGTTCTGCAAAATCAACTATTTCACACTTATGGGACTCATGGCAGGCTCGACAACCGACCCACCTGCGCTCGCTTATAGCAACGCTACAGCAGGTAATGACGCACCTGCGGTTGGTTATGCAACAGTTTATCCACTCACAATGTTCCTCCGCGTACTCACAGCCCAACTCTTAATATTGATTTTCTGTTAATATCGTTTTTTTTTTTAACAGAAGTACATATTTTTGTTTTTTGGTTTATTTTGTTTAGAGAGTATTTAATTTTCTGAGAGAGGATAATTTGTTTTATCAAGTACAAGCCATAAATATTAATATGAGATAAGGTATGTACTTAAAAAAATTAAATGAGCCTATATTGATTTTTTAATTACTATAAAATTATTTTTCTTTGCGAATAAATAGTTTTGTACTTATGTTAGAACAAAAATTTTTATTGTGTTTTTTGACGAATTAGATATAAATGACGACCTATTGGATGCACTCGACATAATGAATTTTGTCAAGTGCACTCCTATTCAGGAGGGTGCAATACCGTTAGTGCTTGAAGGACGAGACCTATTGGCCTCGGCTCAAACAGGCACGGGCAAGACAGCTGCGTATCTTTTGCCTGTGCTTGAATTGCTCAGTCGTGGTGGTTCGCCAGAGAATAAGGTTAATGCGCTTGTGCTTGTGCCTACGCGCGAATTAGCTCAACAGGTTGACCAATTACTTGCTGGTTTTGCTTATTATCAAGATACTACTTGGATTGCTATTTACGGGGGCAACGATGGTGTTGCTTTTGCTCAACAGCAACGCGCATTGGAGCAGGGTGGTGATATTGCTATTGCTACACCTGGGAGATTGCTTTCTCTACTTCGTCATTGTAAAGTTGATTTATCTAAGGTCGATTTCCTTATTCTCGATGAGGCAGACCGTATGCTTGATATAGGCTTTTATGACGACATAATGGAGATTATTTCTTACCTGCCTAAAGAGCGTCAAACACTCATGTTTTCTGCTACATTCCCTACCGAAGTAGAACGCCTCGCGCGTCAGGTATTGCGTAATCCAGCCGAAGTGAAAATAGCAGTATCTAAACCAGCCGAAGGTATTACTCAAAGTGTGTATATTCTTCACGAAGAGCAAAAATTACCTCTTGTTATGCAACTCTTCGCTAATGAGGAAACCCATAATTCTCCCCCTGTCTTAGGGGGAGTCTCTCGAAGAGAGGAGGGGGTTAATAATTCCTCATTCCTCATTTTATCGCCGAAGGCTCAAAGACCGTTGGTTCCTCACTCCTCATTAAATAAAGGGATTATTTTTGCTTCATCGAAAGAGAAAGTGCGCGACCTTTATCATACTCTACGTCGTAGGGGGTTGAAAGTGGCGCAAATACATTCAGACCTTGAGAATGCCGAGCGTACACAAACATTGCTTGATTTTAAGAACAATAAAATAGAGTTGCTTGTGGCAACAGATGTGGTGTCGCGTGGCATAGATATAGATGATATAGAGTTTGTAGTCAACTACGATGTACCTGCTCAGCCCGAAGATTATGTCCATCGTATTGGTCGCACAGCGCGTGCTGGAGCTTTGGGAGAGGGAATTACGTTTGTTACGCCAAAAGATAAGCCACGCCTTGATAAGATAGAGAAGCTATTGGAGAAGACCATCCAACGCTGTCAACTGCCAGAAGAAATAGCCTCTCTTGCTCCTGCAATCGACGAATCAACACTTGTTACAGAAGAGAAGAAAAAGCGTAAGTTCTACAAACACAGAGGTGTGCGTGGTAAAAATTCACCATCTAAGCAACAAAAATATAAGCCACATAAAAAAAATCAATAAAAGACTTGCATAGTTCAAATAAAAGTTGTAACTTTGCACTCGCAAACCCAATGATGCGGCGTTGGCGTAATTGGTAGCCGCGCTAGACTTAGGATCTAGTGTCGAGAGACGTGGGGGTTCGAGTCCCTTACGCCGCACGGAAGAAGGCATTGAATTGATTATCAGTTCGATGCCTTATTTTTTTTATAATATATTTACTTTAGAAAACCAATCAAAACAAAATCGAAACAAAATCGAAACAAAAATATGGCTATTTTTATTTGTTTTGTTCGCGTATATTGAGTAACTTTGTGGTGTCAAAATCTATTGTTTAATCTTTAATTTTATTACTATGAAAAGAATTTGTTTTGTAATTGCTCTTTTGGCTTTATTTGCTTTGGGTTTCACTTCTTGTAGCAAAGATGTTGAAAAATGCTGGAAAGTGGATATCACGATGAAATTCGAGTTGATGGAAACTTCTATTACTAACTATATTTGGGCTACAGAGAATGATATCGAATTCGAAATCGAAAAATTGAAGAGAGAATATGCCGATGCTCCAGAACTTGAAATGACAATCAAAAAATCTGTAGCCAAAATCAAAACAGAAGAAGCTTGCATCGAAAAAAACGAATCTATATTCGATTATTAAACTTTGCAATTTCGCAATTTTGCAAGTTCTTGTACACCGAAAATGTCTCTTTGCTTCGGTACGGGTTGGTCAGCAGTGGATTTCCGTCGATGGTCAATGCCCTGATGGGATGTGTCCTTCTGCATGGTTTTCCATGCGGGAGTTTGTAGAGTCATTAGCCAGAGGAGAGGGTAATTTTTACGATGGGTGGATGAAAAATCCGACAATGATGGTTTTCGTCCCTTTAGTTTCTATATTGAGGTCATATAAGTATGAAACTTCAATATACGATGGTATAAACTATATTGTGGTAAATCCGAAAGAAGCAGTGTTTCTCAAGGAGATTGATAATAGACATATTCCACAATATTTACTATATGATAGATTCGGTAAGTTATTAGACACCAATGCACTAAAACCCGGGACACAAGAAATAAGTGAAATTATTAATAATCTTATGGAATAAACCATATTCAATACAATAAGCCTTAGGACTGAATAAATAATAATACCAATGGAGACTACTCACCCAAGCAGCCGCCATTACTATAAATCGTAAAAACGTACTTTTATGGTCGTGTAAGCGTATTTGGGATATTTTGCTTAACTTTGCATTTAGTATGGAGGATTTATATGAAAAATATAGTTTCATTTTTATTGATTCTGCTTGCGTTTAATATATCATCAAATGCACAGAATGTAGATTTGTCTTCAGTTGATGAATTTCTTAATATAACTGCTCTTCTCAAAAATGGAGAGGAAGTCAATATGGATCATTGGAATCAGCTTGATAGTTCTGCAGCATATTCTCTTTTTTCAAATTCCCAAGACAATACTATTCCCAATATAGTGAAGGCTGTTATGCTGGATATTTTTGGATGTTTTGATAGCAAGGGACAAATCCAAAATGGCAGCTTGCTTGAGACATCCGTTAGAGAAAACTATGAAGACATCAAGAAAAATTACTCCGAAATAAGGAAATTCCGTGATAATTATGATTTCGAATACTTGATTTCAAATGCAAAATTCAGATTACAAACTTTTTTAGGATGTGACCAGTTGGATGCATCTGTAAAATG